>CABQAA010000182.1 GCA_902461995.1 uncultured Oscillospiraceae bacterium
GATGCGGTCTATACGTGCAAAGCGCGCGGCCTGTTTCGAAAGGACAAGCAGGTTCCCGTGGCGGGGGATCGTGTCACCCTATCGGTTCGGGAGGACGGCACCGGGGTTATCGAATCGCTGCGGGACCGCCGCAACCAGCTGATTCGTCCGCCGGTCGCTAATCTGGATTTTCTGGTGGTTGTGGCGTCTGTCGTCGACCCCAGTCCCAATACCCAGGTCATCGACAAAATGATCGCGCTGGCGGAATGGAACGACATCGAACCGGTTATTGTGATCACCAAAGCGGATCTGCAGGAGACGGATGCGCTGGAAGCCGTCTATCGGCAGGCGGGGTTCCACGTTTTTACGGTCTCCTCTCGCGATCCGGATTCCATAATCCCGCTGCGGAAGGCTTTATGCGGAAAGGTATCGGCCTTTACCGGGAATTCCGGCGTTGGGAAATCCAGCTTGCTCAACCAGATCGATCCCCGCCTTTCTCAGGAGACGGGAGAAACGAGCAAAAAGCTCGGCCGCGGCCGCCACACGACCCGTTCAACGGTTCTGTTTCGTCAGCCGGAAGGCGGATATATCGCCGATACACCCGGATTTTCATCCATTGAACTCGAACGCACTCAAATTATCCGGAAAGAGGATCTTGCCGGATGTTTCCGGGAATTCGACACCTATTTCGGCAAATGCCGATACGGATCCTGTACCCATATGGGGGAAGACGGCTGCGCCGTGGAGCAGGCCGTCCGGGAGGGCCGTATCGCCCGTTCGCGGCTGGACAGTTACCAGGCCATGTATCGAGAAGTGAAAGATTGGAAAGAGTGGGAGAAGAGATGAGCCGCTGCGTTATTCTGTCGGCCGGGCCGGTCAAAAATCCCGCATCGCTTCGTCCTCTTCTTCGGCCGGACGACTGGATCCTGGCGGCGGATGGGGGATGGGCGCTTGCCCAGGCGCTGGGGATTCCGGTTTCCCTGCTGATTGCGGATTTCGACTCTCTGCTTCTGTCTGAAGAGGATCTCTCGGGAGTGCCCGAAGTCATTCGCCTGCCCGTGGAAAAGGACTGGACGGATACCATGGCGGCGGCCATGGAGGGGTTCCGGCGGGGGTATCGGGAGTTTTTAATTCTGGGCGGAACGGGAGGACGGCTGGACCATACGGTGGCCAATTTCGCCGTGCTGTACGCTTTGGTGCGGCAGGGGGCCCGGGCGTATATGGCCGACGAACAGAACCGGGTGGAACTGCGTCTGCCGGGGCATTACCTCCTGGAACCGCAGGAGGGCTATAAATTTTCTCTGTTCCCGTATGGGGGAGAGGTAACGGGGCTGACGGAGCGTCAGGTGTTTTATCCGCTGGACAATGCTACCCTCACACCGGATAATCCCTTGGGGATAAGCAATGAATTTTTGAAGGATTCGGTGAAAAACACCCTTCTTCCGGCCGAAATATCCTTTAAAACCGGAGTTCTGATGATTTTTCTTTCAAAAGATTAGCACCATTTCGCCGTTCCCGAATATGCTGGTATTGTAAGCACGGGTAAGCCGTGACAATCAGGCTGAGGGGACGGTGTTTTTATGAGGAACAGACGACGCTGCGGTTGCGGAGCGAGCACGTGCTGCGCCGCGTTTGGCGCGGGGCTGCTTGTCGCAACGCTCTGCCCGCCCAAGCTCATCCTGATTTTTGTCGCGGCAGCCCTAGTGCTGACAGGCCTTTCGCTGGTAAAAAATTGAAGGGGGCTTCTTCATGAAAATCGTGATCGTCAAGAGTCCGAAGCTGTTCGGAGGATTGCTGCGCCGTCTGTTCGGCATCAAAAAGGAAAGTTACATAGAATAAATATCCGGATTGGCTCCGCCGCGGCATTTTGCCGCGGCTTATGCCATTTTCTGTGAAAATACAGGTTTGCATTTGTCGCAAAATGTTGTATAATAAGGAACGGTTTGGCCTCCGGGAGCCGGAGCGCAGGAGAAACAAGTGGGAGACCTAGGCTGAAATCCCTTTTCGGCCTGACGGTTTTGTGTCTTTGCCGTTTTATCGGTACCGGATACGGGATCCGATGCGAAAGGCACGATGCCCGAGAAAGGAATGGTTATAAGAATGTCAAAAACAGTGGGAACGGTCGTGCGCGGAATTCGTACCCCGATCATTCGGCAGGGAGACGACTTGGCCCGTATCGTGGTTGATTCCGTTCTGGAAGCCGCGAAAGAAGAACAAATCGAGCTGCAAGACCGGGACGTTGTGGCCGCCACCGAGGCCATCGTCGCCCGGGCGCAGGGAAACTACGCATCTGTCGACGCCATCGCGGCGGATGTGCACCGCAAATTTCCGGCCGGCCATATCGGGGTACTGTTTCCCATCCTGAGCCGGAACCGCTTTGCCATTTGCCTGCGGGGCATCGCCCGAGGGGCCAAGAAAATCACCCTGATGCTCAGTTATCCGTCCGACGAAGTGGGCAATCATCTGATTGATCCCGACGTCATGGATGCGAAGGGCGTCAATCCCTGGAGCGATGTACTGACCGAAAGCCGTTATCGGGAGCTTTTCGGTTATGTCAAACACACCTTCACCGGCGTGGATTATGTGGAGTACTATACCTCTCTGATCCGGGAAGAGGGCGCGGAGGTCGAAGTGGTATTCGCCAATGCGCCTGAAGCCATCCTGCCGTATACGAAGGATGTTCTTACCTGCGACATTCACACCCGCCAGCGGAGCAAACGCCGTCTGACAGCGGCCGGAGCTTCCACCGTGTATGGACTCGACGATATTCTGACCGCTCCGGTCCACGGCAGCGGATTCAATGCGAATTACGGTCTGCTCGGGTCCAATAAAGCGACCGAGTCCTCGGTCAAACTTTTTCCGCGGGATTGCGACGCCTTTGTCACCCGGGTGCAGGATCTTCTGAAGGAGGCGACCGGCCGCCGGATCGAAGTGATGATTTACGGCGACGGCGCATTTAAAGATCCGGTCGGCCGGATTTGGGAATTGGCTGATCCGGTGGTGTCTCCCGCGTATACGGCGGGGTTGGAGGGTACGCCCAATGAAGTCAAACTGAAGTATCTGGCGGACAACGATTTTGCCAATCTCTCGGGGGACGAACTTCGCACCGCCATCACGAAATCCATTGCGGAGAAGGATCGGGACCTCAAGGGAACCATGCTGACACAGGGAACCACCCCGCGCCGTCTGACCGATCTGATCGGCTCTCTGTGTGATCTGACTTCCGGCAGCGGGGACAAGGGGACGCCGGTTGTCCTGGTGCAGGGGTATTTTACCAACTACGCGGATTAATGAAAAGGAGCGTGCTGCCGAGGCAGCGCGCTCCTTTTGTTTGACTGTGCAGAGATCGCATGGTACGATCCGGTTAAGCGGGCGACATGACGACAGGCGGGTCGATGGAAGGCGGGAGAGTTGGGGCCTTCCGCAAACACAGGATTACTTTAAAGAGATCCCCGTCTATTTGGATATTCATGGTACCCTGCTGCAGCTCCATCAGGCTTTTGGCGATAGACAGACCGAGTCCGCTGCCCTCCGTATAGCGGGAGGAGTCCCCCCGTACAAACCGTTCCATCAATTCATCGGGCTGAATGCCGAGCGCTTCGCGGGAGATGTTTTTGATGGAGATCAGCGCTTCGGTTTCGGTGTCGAGAAGATCGACATAGACACGGGTGTTGTCCAGCGCGTATTTCACCGCGTTTCCGAACAGGTTGTCGAGGACTCTCCACATATGGCGTCCATCCGCCACCACGGTGACCGGCGCTTCGGGCAGCCGGCACAGCAGCTGGATATGCCGCTCTTCCAGGCGG
The DNA here is from genome assembly GCA_902461995.1 of uncultured Oscillospiraceae bacterium. Classification (GTDB taxonomy): domain Bacteria; phylum Bacillota; class Clostridia; order Oscillospirales; family Acutalibacteraceae; genus UMGS1623. Next base: position 3,786 of record CABQAA010000182.1, read on the forward strand.
GCTTCAAATTCCCCGCCGGCCTGTTTGATGAGCTCATTGATATTAAGCGGCTCCAGATTGACCGTGATGTTTCCGGACGTCACCTTGGAAGCTTCCACAAGATCCGCCATCAGCTGCCCGAGACGTTTGGATTTGTTTTCCAATATATCGATGTATTCCAGGGCGGTCGGATCCTCTATGGAAGTGGATTTGAGCAGGCCGACATAGCTGATGATCGAGGTCAGCGGGGTTTTGATGTCATGAGACACGTTCGTGATGAGTTCGGTTTTCATTCGTTCACTGCGGGTTGCTTTCTGTACGGCGATCTGAATCGCTGACTGGGTACTGTTCAGATTGCGGGCCATCTGGGCAAAAATGGGAACCGACTGGACGTCGATGGTTTGTTCCAGATCGCCAGCGGCCATGCGTTCGGTCGCTTTTCGGATTTTTTCATATTGGACGGCTGTCCAAACGCCGACGATCCCGATGCTGATATTCATCATCAGCAGAAAGAGGACGCCGATACCGTTTGAAGAGAGAAACAGGATCAGCTGTGCAACCGTGAACGCCCCCATCAGGCAGACGGTGCGGAAGAAGATGGTGGTATGACGGTTGAGTGCGCGGACGCCGCAGACGATCAGGTGAAAGAAACTCGTCTTGTTCAGCATGCCCGCTTTGGCACGGCGGACAAGAGACAGGCCGAACGTCACCGCCCAGATTCCGGACAGGGCGGCGGTAAACAAGAGCCAGACGCTCCTTCGTTCAGAGACAAACATAATGCCCATGAACAGCAGGATGACGAACAAAAGAATGGGAATCTCCGTCCATATTCTGTCGAACGGGTTGAGAACGATGTGCTCTTCTCCCGCCTTGTGTCCGGCCGCCGCGACCAGAAAACAATAGAGGACCAGGATGGCGATGATGCCGGTACACGATAAGATGACCACAGGAGTCAGCCAGCGCTTGCTGTACTGAAATTCCGCCGAAGCTTTGCTGTACGCATCTTTATACGGCAGTTTCTCCCGCAGACCGTACTGAATTCGATAGCGGGTTGTAGTGGTGGTAGCATTGCCCGCGGCATCGGTTACGGTCTCGTGCAAATTGAAGTTGTAGCGGCCAACTTGGCCGTTGGTCAGCTGTGCCAGGGCGACGCCATCGTCGACGATATTGGAGAGCACTGTGGTATCTGTGCCGTCCGAAATCTGCCAGACAAAATTGCCCTTTTCGTTCACTCCGGCCGATTCCTGCAGTGATTCCAACTCACTTTGCTGTTCATA
>CABQAA010000183.1 GCA_902461995.1 uncultured Oscillospiraceae bacterium
CCCCGTTCTGTTCGATCTCGGCCCGGGTGCGAACAGCCGCGATTCGGCCGTTCATCATAATGAGCACCTTGTCCCAGAACCCCTCGACGCTGTCGAGCATGTGGGTGCTGATGAGGATGGCGCTGCCGGACTCCTTCAGCTCCCGGATCATGTCTTTGAGCTCTTTGATGGCGTGGGGATCGAGACCCACGAGCGGTTCGTCAAACAGCACCACCCGGGGAGAGGGAAGCAGCGCGCAGCAGATGCTCAGCTTCTGCTGCATCCCCTTCGAAAGCTCCTTCCCGAGCTTTTTCCCTTTGTCCGCAAGCTCCATCCGTTCCATGAGGGCATCGGCCCGTTCCCGCCAGTTTTCCACACGGTAGGCTCGGCCGATAAATTCCAGATGTTCGTCCACCGTCAGGGTATCGTAGGGGGCGGGAATTTCCGGGATGTAGCCGAAAATACGTTTAGCCTCGACCTGTTTGTTCGGATAAGGGCCGATCTGAATACTACCCTCATACCGGAGGAGGCCCGCGATGCATTTGATTGCCGTGGATTTGCCCGCGCCGTTCGGCCCGGCCAGCACCGTGATTTCACCCGGATTCACGGTGAAATTCAAATCGTCGTTGGCCAGGAGCTTTTTATAGCGTTTGGTCAGATGGGAGACGGTCAGCATAGGCGAAAGCCATCCTTTCCAGCATCGGGCATAGACGGGCACGGAGCGCCGCCAGGTGCCGAACTGGGCTTAGTATACCATTTTTCCGTATCCCGCACAAGCGCTTTCTACAATCATAGATGTGCCGCCGTCCTATCGACCGCAGCATATCCATCCGGAAGCTTAAAAATGAAAATAGGGAAGCGCGGCGTATTCCGCGGCAGACTGCCAAAAAAGGTTCGGAGGGAGGGGGAGGTGTGGAGGGGGAACCGTAAGGGGTCCCCACTCCGCGCAACAATCACTCGTCCGCAGGCGTCGAAAGTGGGGAGACTTCCCCACTTTCGCCTCAGCCTGTCAAAGAAGACCGGCAGCGCCGGACTTCTTTGACAGGCTGGCGCGGCGTATTCCGCGGGCATATCCGCGCCGAGTTTAGTCCACCCCAGATTTTGAACCAGCACGGATGGTTCTTCCGGAAAGACATAGGTGTTCAGATACTCCACAAAATCCTTTTCGGTATAGCACACACCTTGATCGGTCCTGTATTTTTCCGCGTCAGGACTATGCCAAAGCCATCCGCGCTCAATACGACAGTCTTCATATTCGTTTCCTCTCATCCGTTTATGGATCTGATTCTTCCACATACCGTCATTTTTTCTATAACGATTGATGGAATTGCCTGCAGTCCTGTCTGGCAATACAAAAGTCAAAACCATCTCCCGTTTGCATGGACAGAGCGTCGAAAAAAGGAACCCGGCCCGGTGGAAGAGCTGTTTTCCCCTTGATTTTTCCGCGTTCTTCCAGTAAACTGAAGACAGAGCCGGATGTTCGCCGTCCGGCAGATTCCGAAAGGATGGATGCGTGTATGAACAGACGACTATGGACCGCCCTGGTGGCCGTCCTGTTGTCCGTGTGCCTTTTCGCCGGATGTGGCGGCCGGGGAGGGGATGAACCCACCCTAATCACCAAAGCCCCCGGCACGCGGGCTACCACCACCGCCACCGGAGCGGGCGGCACAACGGATCCGGAGACTCCCGAAACCACGGCGCCGAACGGGACCGACGCTCCCGCCGATCCCACCACCCCCAAAACCACCGCTCCGACGGTGGCGCCGGATCCGGGTGCCAGCGCCACCGGGACAGCGATTGCTGCCCTGGCCAATTCCCTGGTGGGCACCACCTTTAAACTCGGAGGTGTCGGGCCGACGGAATTCGACAACCCCGGCTTCGTCTATTACTGTTATAAACAAAACGGCATCACGGTCCCCCGCAAAGCGTCTGCCATCGTCCAGGACGGCACGGCGGTCGACCGCGCGTCCCTGCAGGCCGGGGACATCGTCGTATTTTCAAACGAAATCGGCGGCGCGGCGGATTTTGTGGGAATCTACGTGGGCAGCGGCAAGTTCGTCTCCTGCAACAATCCTAAACAGCCCACCGGCGTCCAGTCTCTGGATACCGGCTATTGGTCTGAACGCTTCCTGTCCGGCCGCCGATACGGTGGCTGACTGGCAGGACGGTAAAACACATGCCGCTATCTTGCATACACAAAAAAGCAGGCGCCGGATATACCGGCGCCTGCTTTTTCATGTTACGGTATCTTTCGCCGGATCGTCCAGTGTGTCGAGCAGCTCGGGTATCAGCTCCTGCTCAAGCTGTGTCACACAGGTGGCCGCCCGCCAGCGGGCCGGCAGCAGGTTCCAGGCGAGTCCCGTCCATTCCTGGACGGCCGGAGGCAGTTCCAACGTCTGGCCATCGACGGCTTTGAGCCGGAGCACTCCGTTTTCCACCGCGTATTCCAGCCGCGGTTCGGTGTTGCCGAACGTCACTTGCCGGGTATTCACATCCGCGATGAAGAAACCGCAGCCGAGCAGCAGCAGGCAGAGCGTCAGCATGAACGCGCTGCCGAACGCGCGGGTCCGGCTCTTTTTTTCTCTATTGTCTGCCATAGACGTCCCTTTCCACTCTTCAGTATCCTTCCAGCGCTTTCAAATCCCCCAGCACCTTGACGAGGCCCCGTCCGAGCATCTGCCCGGAAAACATGGCCTCCTCCAGCGTATTGGCTTCGCTTCCCATCTCGACGAGAATGGAACCGTGGGTAAGCTGCTGATTGTACCGTGCGTTTCCCACCAGGGATACCGGCCGCATGACACCCTCATACCGGCTGTGCATCTCCTGCTGCAGGCGCACGGCCAGGGACAGATTCTCCTGCCAGTCCGGATGAGGCACCGAGGCGGTGTTCATCATCCCCAGCACGATCATCATTTGCGCCGCCTTTTTTCCGCCGATCTCCGCCGTCGGTTTGACCTTGCTGCCCGCGTCCCTTTGAATGGAATCGCGGTGGATATCCAATACCACCTGGATGGTGGGGTAGGTTTCCAGATTCTTCTGGACAGTCGCCTTGGACCGGTCGTACGCTCCCGTATACTGAGGGGAATCGTGGACCGTTTTGTCGTGGACCACACCGATCCCCGCCGCCCGGAGCTGGGCGGCGATGATTTCTCCGACCGCCACCACATTTTTATTTTCGTCCAGCGTGCGGGTGGGGTCGGTATCGTTGTAAAAGCCCGCGTCATAATCGAGATAGCACTCGGTCGTGTGGGTGTGCATGATGAGGACCTGAGGCTCCGCTGTGTCAGTGATGTGGATATCCGGTTTGCGGGTGAGCAGGTCGTTCAGATCGAGCGTGATCCCGCTGTTGTTGCGCACGGCCACGCCGCCGACAAACTCGCTTCCCGCTGACATTTTTTCTGTTAAAACCGTTCCGCCCTTGCCTTTATCGGGGATGACGGGGGTGGGGAAAGAGGGCAACGCTGGCCATGTGATGCCGTTTTCCCATTCTGTGGGCGGAGTGGTCGGCGGTGTGGTGGTCCCGGAGGGGCCGGTCCCGCTCGTCGAGGGCATGGTGGTCGTGTTTCCGCCCGACGGCTGCCGTTCCAGCCGCCCGCTGAGAGCCTCCGCCCCCCCTTCCGGCCGTTGGATGCCCACCGAAAACATGGCGAGCCGCCCGCCCCATTCCAGCAGGGTCTCCCGGCTGAGGTTGCCGCATACGGCCGCGACACACGCCGAGGTCGCCAATATGCCGAGGGCCGTTTGAATCGCCCGCTTCGTTTTTTTCTGCATACAGCATCACCGCTATATATCTATGCGGCAAAAACGGCGGGTAGACCGAAGGCGGGCGGTTTGTCCGGATATCTTTTTACTGCGCGGCCGCAGCCAGCTCGAGCGGGGAATAATCGGGTTGGAGCGCCGCGTTGATCGCCATGGCAACCAGACGGGATGCCCGGCGGATCATCAAATCGATTTCCCGCGGGGTCACCATCATACCGGCTCCGCGGGGAGAAACTTCGTCGGCCATATCCTCCCGGCCGGTCAGCTCTTCGGCTAAGGTCACGGCATCCACCACGGTGGGGACCCCCACGGCGATGACCGGAATGCCCAGCGTGTCTCGGTTGAGCTCCCGTCGATTGTTCCCCACCCCCGATCCGGGGGCGATGCCGGTGTCGCTGATCTGGACGGTACAGCCCAGCCGGGACAGGCTGCGCGCCGCCAGCGCGTCGATCGCCACGACGGCGGACGGATGGACCACGGCGATGACCCCCTCCGCCATCTCCCCGCTCTCAACGCCGGTATTCCCAAGGACGCCGGGCGCCATCACGGCGGTGGGGCGGAGATCATCGAGCCCGGCCGCACGGGCGAATTCCCCCTGGATATGCCGGGTTGCCAACACCATTTTGACCGCCTGAGGACCCAGGGCGTCGGGCGTAATCGCCTCGTTCCCGAGCCCCACGACCAGAACGGTTCCCTCCGACGGCAGCAGAGCGGACAGCTGCTCTCCAATCAGGCGGGCGGTCTCTTCCAGCTCGGTTTCGTTGTCGGTCAGGGCCGGAAGTTCGACGGTGACATAGGTGCCGCGGGGCTTTCCGAGCGCCCGCTCGCCCCGTTCGCTTCGGATATGGATGCGGGTGAGCGCCGCATTTCCTTGTTCAACGCGTTCTCTTTCCACATCTCTGTCGGTCAGCGTCTCCTGCAGGACCGGCTGTTCGGCGGCCTCCAATGCCAGGTCGGTGCGTCTTTCCATATGTGTGACCCATCCTTTCGCACGGAAATGTATGGCCGCATGGTCGTGACTCCGCCGCAAGGGGCGATTCTTTTCGAGTATTTGCAGAAAAATCCGGAATATTCCCAAAAAAACAGTTGATTTTCTCGCCGGAACATGCTAAGATAATTCGTGCGTGATTTTCAAGGAATGAATTGGCAGAGGAGGTGTGACCATGCCCAACATTAAATCCGCTAAAAAGCGTGTGAAGGTGATTGCAACCAAGACCGCGCAGAACAAGGCCAACCGCTCTGCCCTCCGGACCCAGATCAAGAAGGC
>CABQAA010000184.1 GCA_902461995.1 uncultured Oscillospiraceae bacterium
CCACAACGAATAGGGACACGCGGGTTTCCCGGGTGTCCCTATTCTGTCCAAAAACGGACGGGTTCCTGCCTGTCATACTGGGATGTAGTCTAGTGGTAGGACAGCAGACTTTGACTCTGCTCGTGCTGGTTCGATTCCAGCCATCCCAGCCACGTCGGAGCAAGCGATACAAAGCTTGCTCCGATTTTTACGAAAAAAATCGGAGCGCACTCGCAGCGGCTCCCTGCCGTTATCAATTTTTCTGTATTTTATCCATTTTATGGTATAATTATGAAGTTGCAAGCGGCACGACTCTTTATGAATCCATCTCTTGAAACAAATTACAGGGAGGTTGCCAAATGGGGGCATGGAGCGTCAGTATTAACGGAAATGATACGGCTCAAGATCTCATATCCGAATACCAGGCGGCCTTTTTCTATTTTGATACAGAAACGGCATTAAAAAAAATAGAGAATTATGTTCGTAGCATTGGACTGAATGAAGAAGACGAGGGAGAATGGTGCAACTATTATTACTCCCTTGCGGATTTTATGTGGAAAAAAGGAATTCTTACGGATCCCTTGAAAATAAAAGTTCTTGAAATGCTTGATTCAAACTTTGGGCTTGCTCTCTGGACTGAATCGGGCAATGCCGTTCTTGGAAAGAGAAAAAAGATTCTGGCTCAATTCAAACAAAAACTTTTATCCGAGCAGCCACCGAAAAAGAAGATAAGAATTGATTTTCATTTGTCCCCCGTCTTTGAAACCGGAGATATTATCGCCATTCAATTAAAAACAATGGACAAATCCTATATTTCGGATGACAGCAACTTTGATGAAGCATTTTTTAGAAGTTGTCATGACAAATGGGTGGTTTTGAGAAAAGTAGAAGACCATATTTCCTATACCTCGTGCATTGTACCGGAAGTAAAGGATATTTGGCCTGTTTTTCAGTTATATGGAAAGATCTTTGAAGAGTGCCCAGAAGCCAATCAACTGATAGAAATTCCTTGGGCAAAATGCAGGTACAGTAATGTAGATGGCGGAGTATATGGATGTGAAGGAAACTTATTCTATTTTAAGAAACGAAACTACAAAGTAATCGCTAACGATACCCAAAAAATCGAATCGGTGAAAGGTACGCACGATATTAACGATAGCTTTTATTTCGGTATCAATATGACGCACTATAATGCGGATACCATTATCATAAACGCGATTGTTTAATCCTCTGGAGTATGGAAGCATATCGTTGATATATGCTGAAATCTGTGTGATAATAGATACCAGGTTAAATAAGGTGTTGATATACTTGTTTATGTTTCCGTTAATACTGTTGCTTCTATTCTTATCTGCAAGGATCAACTCGGCATATCATCCAAAACTTATATTCAAAAAATATATTAACTTAAAAAATCAGAAACTAGCAAAACTGCTTATCGATCCGGCAAGCCCGTTCTCAAAGGCAAACAACGCAAAGGCCAATCGAAACAAAATGACCATAGTTGGAATACTATGCTATTCACTTTTGGCGTTGTTGATGATTTTTACGGCAACCATGCTTTGGCTCATTCCGGAAATTCAGACGGACTCTTTTGAGCTTGACTCGAGATTTATATATCTAGCAGGAAACACACTAAACGAATATTTGCCATATGAGTTTTCGCTGATACTGCTTATGTTTTTTGCAGGACTACATTTTTTCAACTGTTGTCGGACGGATGAAAAAGATATAAAAATCCGACGCTTTTCCCAAGGTATATCGATCTTTTTTTCCGGTTGTTCATGTCTTGCAATCTGTTACCTGATTTATGATATATTCCATTGAACAGGGATACCCAAGCCAAAGCGCCGACCCCGTATACTCATGCGGGCAGACGGTGCTTTTTTATTGGATTCTCTATCGCGATTTCCGATTGTTGTTCCCATTTGCCAGCCTCTATATAACCGTTTTAGAGACGCCGGATTTAAAGATCGGCGGCCTCTTCCAAGCAGAACCGTTGACAAATCTCCCGTTCTGGTGTATGATTTCATTTTGTTGATCTGTCAACATTTTGTCGAGAGGGGATCCCCATGTACAGCCGCTTTAAAACGTTTACAGCCCGAATCACCTCTTTATACCGTTATATTCAAAAAATCAAGAGCATGGAAATGACGGAATTCGGACTGAAAGGCACCCACGTCATGTGCCTGTTCCATCTGGGGCACCAGGAAGACGAACATCCCCATGACACCGGCTGCGGACTGACCGCGGGAGAGCTCTGCACCCTCTGCGGAGAGGACAAGGCGGCCATATCCCGCTCCATCGCCGAGCTGGAAGAGCGGGGCTATGTCCTGCGTCCCGACGGGAAGAAGGCCTATCGGGCCAAAATCCGTCTGACGCCGGCCGGAAAATCGCTGTCTGAGCGGCTGGATGCCATCATCCTCCGCGCGGTCGACCGGGGCGGAGCGGATTTGACCGAAGAGGAACGCGCGGTGTTTTACAGCGCGCTGACAAAAATCGAGTCCAATCTGCGGCGGATCTGCTGCGAACTTGAGGAAGGATGACCCTTTTGTGAATACCCTGAAAAAAGTCAATTGCCGCCTTTTTCAAGGCGTGTTTCGCCTCGCCCTGCCGTTTCTGCCCTACCGCAAACCGAAAATATTAGAGAGCGTGGACAGTCTGCCCGCCCTGCTCGGGCAGAAAGGCGCAGATCAAATCCTCTTGGTTACCGATAAGGGGATTCGGGAACTCGGCCTGACGGCCGCCCTGGAATCCCGTTTAAAACAGGCCGGCATCGGCTGTCTTGTATACGACGACACGGTTGCCAATCCCACCACCGACAACGTCGAGGAGGCAGCCGCACTGTATAAACTGAGGGGATGCCAGGCCATCGTCGCTTTCGGGGGCGGCTCCTCCATCGACTGCGCGAAAGCCGTCGGGGCGCGGGTGGCGAAGCCGCATAAAACACTTGGCTGCATGGCGGGCATTCTAAAAATTCGGCGTCGGATTCCTCTCCTCATCGCCATTCCCACCACGGCCGGGACCGGCAGCGAGACCACCTTGGCCGCTGTCATCACCGACGCCAAGACCCGCCACAAATATTCCATCAACGACTTTCCGCTCATCCCCCGCTATGCGGTGCTGGATCCGGACGTGACCCGCAGCCTGCCGCCATCCATCACGGCCACGACCGGTATGGATGCCCTCACCCACGCTGTGGAGGCCTTCATCGGCCGTTCCACAACCAAAGAAACCCGGCAGGATGCGCTGGAGGCCGTCCGTCTAATCTTCGCGAACATCGACGCCGCATACAAGAACGGCAGCGATATGGAAGCACGGCGCCGGATGCTTCATGCTTCCTTCCTGGCGGGCAGCGCCTTCACCAAATCCTATGTGGGCTATGTCCACGCTGTGGCCCATTCCCTGGGCGGACAATACAATATCCCCCACGGCCTTGCGAATGCGGTGCTGCTCCCTTTTGTACTGGAAGCTTACGGTCCCTGCATCTATAAAAAACTCCATCGGCTCGGGGTCGCGGCCGGCCTCGCCTCCCTATCCGACTCGGATGAACAGGGCGCTCGCGCCTTTATCACAGCCATCCGGGATATGCGGCGGCGACTTCAAATTCCCGACACCCTGCCCGGCATCCGGGAGGCCGACATTCCCGCCCTTGCACGGCACGCGGACCGCGAGGCCAATCCCCTCTATCCGGTCCCCTGCCTGTGGGACGCCAAAGAACTCGAACGGTTTTACCAGACTGTCATGGACCCCATCCCGGAAAAGGAGGCGGCAAGCGTATGAAAGAAGATATCCGCCGGATCGTATCCCGGCAGCGCGCGTTTTTTGAAACCGGCGCGACCCTGCCCGTGGCCTATCGGCTGGAGGCGCTGAAGCTTCTGAAAAACCGTTTGGCCCGGCATGAGCGGGACCTTCTCGGCGCCCTGCACGCCGATCTCGGCAAAAGCGCATCGGAAGGGTATATGTGCGAAGTCGGACTGGTGCAGAGCGAGCTTCGCTATATGATCCGCCACACCCCTTCGTTTGCGAAGGAGCGGCGGGTCCATACCCCCCTGCCCCATTTTTATTCCCGCAGTTTTGTCAAGCCCTCCCCCTACGGCACGGCCCTCATCATGAGCCCGTGGAATTATCCTGTCCTGCTGACCATGGATCCCCTGGCCGACGCCATTGCGGCCGGCAACACCGTGGTGCTCAAACCCAGCGCCTATTCCCCCCATACCAGTGCCGTGCTCGCGTCGGTCATCGCCGAGTGCTTCCCGCCCGAATACGTAGCCGTCATCACGGGTGGACGGCAGGAAAACGCCTGCCTGTTGAACGAACGCTTCGACACGATTTTCTTCACCGGCAGCGGCGCGGTGGGAAAAGAGGTTATGCGAAAAGCCGCCGAACATCTGACTCCGGTCACCCTGGAACTCGGCGGCAAAAGTCCCTGTATCGTGGACAAAACCGCCAACCTGGAACTGGCGGCCCGGCGGATCGTGTTCGGCAAGTATCTCAACTGCGGCCAGACCTGCGTCGCGCCCGACTATCTCTACTGTGACGAAACGGTCAAAGAGAGGCTGCTGGCGGCGATCCAAGAGGAAATTGTCCGGCAGTTCGGCGCCGTGCCGCTCGATAACCCGCTTTACGGCAACATCATCAACGAGAAGCACTTTTCCCGTCTCTGCGGCCTGATGGAGGGGGCCAAAATCCTCTGCGGCGGCGAAATCCGTCCGGAGACCCTCCGGATCGCCCCTACGGTGATGGACGACGTCTCTTTTGACGATCCCGTGATGCAGGAAGAAATCTTCGGGCCTCTCCTGCCGGTCCTCACCTTCCGGGAGTTGGAGGAGGCGATCGGTAAAATCGGCACCCTGCCCCATCCACTCGCGCTCTATATCTTTTCGGACGACCGGAAGACCGTCCGGGACGTCACCGCCCGCTGTGCGTTCGGGGGCGGCTGCATCAACGACACCATCATCCACCTCGCCACGAGCGGCATGGGCTTCGGCGGCGTCGGGGCCAGCGG
>CABQAA010000185.1 GCA_902461995.1 uncultured Oscillospiraceae bacterium
GCAGGCGAAGGGGTGCGCGGGCGTGCGGTATCTTCTTGTAAAAGGCGTCTCGAACGTACAGGATGTTATACTCAATGGGGTCCGTCTGCGCCGCGTGCCGGCAAAACAGGGGCTGAACCTGCATGAAGCCTATTTTGTGGCGCAGGATGGAACGATCTATATTCGTATTTTTGCACATTCTGACCTGCAGATGGACGTTGTCACACGGTAACGTTCTGCGAGGGGACTCACAGAGCAGGACACCGTTGCGCACTTTTCCGGAGCATCTTTAGCATAGCGAAAATACAGCGCGGGAGCAACCGACCGCTGGTTTACTGCCGGCTTTGCCTGCAGAACAGGCGTATCTCGAAATGCCGCGTATGAAAAAAACAAAACCAGGGACAGGCAGAGCCACACAACTCTTGCCTGTCCCTGCTTCCTGTTCCGGCGTCCCGAAACCGGCGTTTGCGCAAATTTTGTTGACTATTGAGAACGGAATCTGTATAATGAAAGCAAAAGTATTCTGAGCAGGAGGACGAAATGCATGGCGACGATCAAGGATGTTGCTAGGATAGCGGGCGTGTCCGTGTCGACCGTCTCTCACGTGGTCAACGGAACCCGATACGTTAGTCCTGAGAAAGTCCGGAAGGTCGAGGACGCTATTCGCCAGCTGGACGAGCTCCCGAATTTCATCGCGAAACGGAGTGCATTGAAGAGCAAACTGTCCGAAAGCTGCTATGTGCTGATCTTGCTGTCGAAAAAACGCAGCCTGTTTCAGAATCAAGTCAAGGAAAAGCTGGAAGAAATCGTAGAGCAGAAGGGTTATATCGCCATTTCGCTGGCGTATGACCTCGATGAAGACCGACTGGCGGCCATCCGCGCACTGGCAGGAACGCTGGATCTTGCGGGAATGGTCGCTTTCCCGGACCGGGAAGGTGTGCTTTCCGGAGCCTTTTTCAAAGGGCTCCGGTTTCCGGTGGTTCTGATTGGGAACCCCGTGGATCGGTTTGCCGCAGACACCCTGCTGCCCGACACCTTTGAGGGTAGCTACCGCGCGGTGCGGCACCTGATTAAAAACGGGCATGAGCGAATCGCTTACCTGTGCGAGTCGGAAGTGTGCGGCACCCAAAGGTTTGAAGGCTACAGGAAGGCTCTGGAGGATTCCGGCATTGCGTCGGAAAAAGTGCTGGTCCGCGCGGGCCTGAAAACCGAGGCGTTGGCCGCCGAAGCTATGGCGCAGATCGTCGCGGCAGAACCTGCGCCCACCGCGGTCGTGATTGCCGACTCGCTGCCTCTGATTCCCGCCATCCGGTATGGAATCGGCCACAACATCGCCGTACCCGGTGACCTCTCTGTCGTCAGCCTGAACGATCCGGAATGGGCCTCGCTGACGACGCCGGAGCTCACTTGCGTGGATAAGCAACCACGGCAGTTTGCGCTTTCCGCCGCGGACCTGCTGTTCCGGCGGATTGACCGCGGCGAAATTGCAAACCTCTCTTCGCCCGCGCATGCGTACTGCACGAAAACTCTCCCATCAATCCTCAATGTGCGCAACTCCACCTGCGGAATCGGCCGGGGTCCCTTCGGGGAACGGGCAGCGGGTGCGGGCGGCCTTGCCTTATCCGAAGTGGAAAAGGAAAAGATTCGGCAAAAACAGTATACGGCGGCGATCTCATTCCACTATATGGGCAAGGCGTGGATGCGCCTGCAGGAAAAGGGCATCAAAAAAGTCTTCGACGAGCTTGGGATTTCCATTATCGCTGTCACAGACGCTCATTTCAACGCGGCACTGCAATGCAAACAGTTGGAAAGCATCAAATTTCTGAAGCCGGATCTCCTAATCTCGATCCCCGTTGATACTAGGGGCACCGCGGAAGCCTTCCGCTCGATTGCGGACAGCGACACCCGGTTGGTGCTGATCACCAATGTTCCGGAGGGACTCACCCCGAAGGATTACATCTCCTGTATCTCCGTAAATGAGCGAGCCCACGGGGACAGTATGGGCCGCGGGTTGGGCGAGTACATGGTACGGCACGGCCTGAAATATGCGGGGCTGATTTGCCACGGCGAGCAGAACTTCTTTGCCACAAAGCAACGGGACGGCGCGGCGGAACAGGTTTTGACGGAGGAATACCCGGAAATCCGGGTGTGCGGAAAAGTCAATTTTCTGACAGAGGTGGACGTCTACCAGAAAACACTGAAGCTCATCGGAATGTACCCGGAGATTCAGGCTCTGTATGTTTCTTGGGACGGTCCCGCGCTGGAGGTGATAAAGGCCCTGACGGAGCTGGAGCGCACGGACATCGCGATCGTCACGGGAGATCTGGACTATGCCATCGCCATGCAGATGGCACAGGGCGGCATGGTCAAAATGATTAGCGCGCAGTGCCCCTATGAGCAGGGGGAAGCCATCGCAATGGTGGCGGCCAACGGCCTGCTGGGAAAAGCGGTCCCCTCCTTCATCGGGGTGGAGCCCATCAGCATCGACCGGGAGAACCTGCTGAAAAACTGGAAGGCGATCTTCAAGGAGGATCCGCCGGCGGCGTTGCGCAACGCGATCAACCACAGCGCCGGCGCACTTTAACGGCGGTTCGCCGCGTTCAAACCGACCGACAGAATATCAAGCGGATAAGCATCTGGAAGCAGGGCTTATCCGCTTTTTACATAGCGCCCGTGCAAGCCGGGTTCCCGGGATTTTTCATTGCCCCTATCCCCCGCGCGGCTTTTCGGCCGCGTTTTTTTGGTGCGGTAAAGAAAATTTGCGCAAATATGCACGAAAGAACGAGAAGTCAAGGCATTTTCCAACGAGCAACCGGCCCGGACAGCCTAACACAGGTGTCAAAGCATTGCAAGTAAAAAGAAAGCTTGATTGGAAACGCCTAATTTTGTCCCTTATATTTGGCGAAACAAACGAATTTTCTTAAAATTGCAAATAGAAATTGACAATCGCCGCAGCGCAGAGTATTATAATGGAAGTAAAATTAATTTGCGCAAATTTATAAAAATAAGAAAGGAGCAGACATGAAACTCGGTTATATGACAAACGCGTTCGGCCCTCTGGTAGGAGAAGGAGGCGGCGTTACAAGCATTAAGGACATCCGGTATCTGACCCTTTGCGACGACGAAGCGGTGCTGAAAAAAATCACAAATACAGGCTTCCGGTATATTGAGGTGTTAGAAGGGAACCTGACCAAATACGGTTCGGACATCCAAGTGCTCAAAGACATGCTGGCCCGCTACGGTGCCGGCATGATGAGCGTCTGCGTGGGCGCCAATTTTATCTACCCAGACGCGCTGGAGGACGAGATGTTTCACATGGAGACAGTCGCTGCTCTGGCGGAACAGGTAGGCGTTTCCTACGTGGCGTTCTGCGGCGGTGCCATACGTGGGAGAGGCGTCCAGACGGGCGACTATGCGCTTCTGGCCAAAGGGCTGAAGGAGGCAGAAAAGGTCTTCGCCGCCCACGGCATCGAGGCAAGCTACCACCCGCACCTCGGGTCCATGGCGGAAAAGCCGGAGCAGATCGACCGACTCTTTTCGGTGAGCGACATCAAGATCTGCCCGGATCTGGCGCATCTGGCTGCCGGCGGCGGAGATCCTCTGGAGATCGTCAAAAAGTATTACGACAGAATCTCCTTCGTCCACCTGAAGGATTTGGACGAAAACGGATTTGCCCCGCTGGGCACTGGGCACGTCGATGTCGAAGGGGTTCTGCGGTTCCTGAAGGAAAAGGGATATGCAGGAGATTATCTGGTGGAGGCTGACGGCTTTGCCGGCGACCCGGAAGAAGCCTGCCGGACATCGTACCGTTTCCTGCAAGGCAAGCTGATCTAAAATTCCTCCCGTCCGCGGCTTCGGTCAACGGCGCGCGGCGCAGGAGGGCATCTTAGAATGGGAGGATTTTACAATGAAAAAACTGAATGTGGGCCTGGTTGGTGCCGGGTTCATGGGAAAAGCGCACTCAATCGGGTATTCCGACATGCCCAAGTATTTCTGGCCGGCCCCGGCCGTGCCGGTTTTAAAAACAATCTGCGACATCGTCCCGGAAATCGCGGCGGACGCGAAAGAACGCTTCGGCTTTGAAAAATGCTGCACGGACTGGCGCGACATCGTCAACGATCCCGAGATCGACGTAGTAAGCATCTGCACGCCGAACAACGTCCACGCCGAAATCGCCATCGCTGCGCTGAACGCAGGGAAGCACGTACTCTGCGAAAAGCCGATCGCCTCGACATTGGAGGACGCGAAGGCCATGGCGGAGGCCGCAAAGGAAGCGGCGCAAAAGGGAATCATTGCCATGAACGCCTACCAGTACAGGCGCGTTCCGGCGATCGATCTCGCCAAGAAATTCATCGATGAGGGATCCATCGGCAAAATTCTCAACGTGCGGTGCACCTATCTGCAAAGCTGGTCGGCCGATCCTGCCTCCCCGCTCTCCTGGCGGTTTCAGAAAGACATCGCCGGCGCGGGGACGCTTGGTGACATCGCCTCACACGTGATCGACATCGCCCAGTATCTGGCGGGTGACATCGAGGCGGTAACCGGCATGATGCAGACCTACATCACCGAGCGGCCGGTGCAGGAAGGCGGCACAGACCTGCTGGGCACCGTAAAGCTCGGAGCCGACGCGAAGCGGAAGGCCGTAGATGTGGATGATGAGGACAGCTTCCTCGTGAAGTTTAAAAGCGGCGCGGTAGGCAGCATTGAGGCCACAAGAAACGCCTGGGGTCGCAACAACTTCATCACGGTAGAGCTTCACGGCACTCTGGGCAGCCTCTACTTCAACTACGAGCGACTCAACGAGTTGCAGGTGTGTTTGGCCGGCGACCCCGACGACAGAAGGGGCTTTAAGACAATCTACACCGGCCCCGCGCATTTTCACGGGGAAGTGACCTGGAACATTCCCGGAATGAACATTGGGTACGGCGAATTGAAATCCATCGAATCCTACGAGTTTATCAAAGCGGTGGTAGAAGGCAGGCAGCCGTCTACCA
>CABQAA010000186.1 GCA_902461995.1 uncultured Oscillospiraceae bacterium
GAGAGCGGGACCGAGCACCAGACCCGCGAGAATGACGGGGATATGCATGGGCAGAAAAATTTCCCCCGAACCGGCGGGCAGCAGATGAAAAAGAAAGGGAAACAAAACCCCCAGGGCGAGAAACAGGCCACCGAGGGCCAGATGTCCCGTCAGAGTCCCTCTGCGGCTGTCGATGCGTTGTTCCATAGTGTATCCCCAATTACGCGTTTTCCGCAAACACAGGCGGGATGGCTTTCATAGTGTCGCTGATGGCGATGTGCTGCGGGCAGTTCCGCTCGCAGCGGCGGCAGGCGCGGCAGAGATCGGCACGGTGCCCGTCGAGGCCCGCGTAAAGGCTGTCCGCCTCTTTTTTGTTGACCGCGGTGCGGTTGTACGCCTCGAACACGCCCGGAATGTCCACTCCGAAGGGACAGGGCATGCAGTAACTGCATTTGGTGCAGGGCACCAGGGCCATAGTGTCGTAGACGGTTTTTGCCTGCCGGAACATAGCGCGATCCGCGGCGGTGAGCATGCCGGGACGGGCCCTGTCGGCGTAGGCGAGGTTTTCGGAGACCTGCTGCATGGCGTTCATGCCGCTGAGAATGAGGCTGACCTCGGGGCGGTCCCAGAGAAAATCGAGCGCCCATTCGACCGGGGTGCGGTCGGGGGGGAGAACCGCCCGGACACCCGGAGCGGGATTCGCGAGCTTGCCGCCGAGCAGGGGTTCCATGATGATGACGCCGAGCCCTTTGGCGGCGGCTTCTTCAAGGCCCCGCAGGCCCGCCTGGTTTTCTACGTCGATGTAATTGAGCTGAAGCTGGCAGAATTCCCAGCCGTCGTAGCCGTTGAGGATCTTCAGAAAGGCTTCATGCGTATCGTGGAAGGAAAAACCGACGTGCCGGATTTTGCCGTCCGCTTTGGCCCTTTCGAGCCGGTCGAACAAGTGGTAGCCCAGCACTCTTTCCTCATAGGTCTTGAGGCTCAGCGAATGGAGCAGATAGAAATCAATGGTGTCGGTCTGAAGCCTCTCGAGCTGCTCATCCAAAATCCGGTCAAAATCCTCCGGCTTTTCCAGGGCGAAAACCGGTGATTTGGTGGCGAGATGGACCTTTTCCCGGTAACCGTCCCCGAGCGCCCGTCCGACCAGAGACTCGCTCTGCCCGTCCAGATAAAAATACGCCGTATCGACATAGTTGACACCCCCGTCGATGGCGGCGCGGAGCAGAGACACGGCCTCTTGTTCCTTGATGATCCCGTTTTCGGTTTCAAAGCGCATGGCACCAAAGCCGAGTACCGAAACGGACTCGCCAGTCTTTCCGAATGCGCGGACTTGCATCGGTCATCCATCCTTCCCAAATACGTTCCACACTTCAGTATAGCATGCGTACTCCGGACCGTCAAATGCAGATTGGAAGCAAGAAAGGCGTTGCGCCGGCTCGGCTGCCGGGGTATACTATGGAAGAACGGCAGATCCCGTTTGGAAAGGCGGACAGGTATGTGGGCTTATGACAGCGTTTTTTATCAGATATATACGCTGGGCTTCTGCGGATGCCCGGAAAGAAACGAAGGGGAGACGGGCCGCCGTCTGCAGAAGGTGGCCGATTGGATCCCCCATCTGCAAAGCCAGCACATCGGCGCGCTCTATTTCACCCCGGTATTCGAATCCGACGCGCACGGCTACGATACGCGGGATTTCGGCCGCATCGACGGGCGGCTGGGGACGAATGAGGACTTCACTGCGCTTTGCCGCACGCTGCACAGTGCGGGCATCCGGGTGGTGCTGGACGGCGTGTTCAACCATGTCGGCCGCGGATTCTGGGCCTTCCGGGACGTGCTGCAAAACCGGGAGAACTCCCCCTACCGTGACTGGTTTTTCGTCCGGTTCGACGGCAACAACGGCTATAACGACGGTCTGTGGTACGAGGGATGGGAGGGTCACGATGAGCTTGTCAAGCTCAATCTGCGCAACGAAGAGGTGATCGGGCATCTGCTGTCGGCTGTGGAAGAGTGGGTGCGCCGGTTCGATATCGATGGGCTGCGCCTGGACGTCGCCTACAGCCTGGATCCGGATTTTCTTCGCCGGCTGCGCCGCCGCTGCGATGAACTGAAGCCGGACTTTTTCCTGGTGGGGGAGATGCTCCACGGGGATTATACCCGCCTTATGAACGGGGAGATGCTTCACAGCGCTACCAATTACGAATGCTACAAGGGATTGTACTCCAGCTTCAATTCCCAGAACCTCTTTGAAATCGGGCATTCCCTCCTTCGTCAGTTTGGTCCCGAGCCGTGGACATTATATAAAGGACAGTATCTGTTCAATTTTGTTGACAACCACGACGTGACCCGGGCGGCGAGCATCCTGACGAACCCGGCCCATCTGCCGCTGCTGTATGCGCTGCTGTTCGCCATGCCGGGAATCCCCTGCGTGTATTACGGCAGCGAATGGGGGGCGACCGGGGTGAAAGCGGGATCCGACCATCCGCTGCGCCCCTGCTTTCCGGAGCCGGTCGAGAACGACCTCTCGCGGTTCATCGCCTCCCTGGCGGAAGCACGCCTGAAAAGCACCGCGCTGCGCCACGGGGATTTCCGCGTGCTGCATATGACCAACCGGCAGCTGATTTTCGTGAGGAGATGCGGCGGGGAGCGGGTGCTCGCGGCCGTCAATGCCGACAGCACCCCCTATACGGCGCATTTCGACGCGGGAGCCGGACGGGGAACCGACCTGCTGACCGGGACCCTCCACGATTTCGGCGGCGGCAGTGAGCTGCCGCCGTACAGCGCGGCTTATTGGCGGATCGGCTGAAAAGGACGGCGGGAAACCGCCGCCCTTTTTAAAATAAATGCGAAAATAACGCTTGACCTCTGGACATTTGTGTGCTACTATAGAAACACCTCAAAAGGGGTTTTATTTTTTTGCGCCCAATTTTGCGCGTCATGGCCCCTGAGGGAGGCTTCAAATCATCCCGTTTTGCGGGAGCTGTCGGAGGTGCCGTTATGAGAGTCAAAATTACCCTGGCCTGCACGGAGTGCAAGCAGCGCAACTACAACACCATGAAGAACAAGAAGAACGATCCCGACCGGCTGGAAATGAACAAGTACTGCCGGTTCTGCCGCAAGCACACCCTGCATCGGGAGACCAAATAAGGGGAAACCCCGCTTTGGCCGCCGGATAACCAGGAATGGAAGGGCTTTACCTTTAATAAGGGCCGAAACATTCCGTTGAATTTTGGGGTGGGGATTCGATCCCCGCGATGAAAAGAGGGGTACGCATGGCTGACGAGAAGATCGTGAAAACCGACGACAAGCCGGAAGATAAGGTCCAAAAGTCCGAGAAGGACGCCAAGGCCGGCAAGAAAAAGGGCCGTGGTCTGGGCAAGCGGATCGCCAAGTACTTCCGGGACCTCAAGGGTGAATTCAAGAAGATCATCTGGCCGACCTTCCCCACGGTGGTGCGCAACACCGGTGTGACACTGGCGATGTGCGCAATCATGGGTCTGGTCATTTGCGTCATCGATTTCGGCCTGGGCAAGTTGATCGAATTACTCGTGTCGTTGGGCTAATCCCCTGCGGCAATGGGCAGGGAGGCCTTTCGGATGTCTGAGGAAGCAAAATGGTATGTATGCCATACCTATTCCGGTTACGAAAATAAGGTTGCCACGAATCTAGAAACGATTGTGGAAAACCGGAAACTGCAGGACTGGATCCATGAAATCGCCGTTCCCACCGAAACCGTCGTGGAAATCAAAGACGGGAAGAAAAAAGAAGTGGAACGCAAAATTTTCCCCGGCTATGTGCTGGTGAAGATGGTGATGACGGACGAGTCCTGGTATGTGGTGCGCAATACGCGCGGCTGCACCGGATTTGTCGGCCCCAACGGCAAGCCCACTCCTCTGACCGAGGAAGAGGTTGCGGCCCTGGGTGTCGAAAAGCGCGAAGTCGAGGTCAACTACGATGTGGGCGACATGGTCCGCATCATCGATGGGCCGCTGGAGAATTTCTCCGGTCATGTCGACGAGATTGACCGGGATAAGAACCGCGTCCGAGTGACCATCTCCATGTTCGGACGGGAAACCCCCGTGGAACTCAAGCTGGATCAGGCCGAGCTGATGGAATAATCCAACGCTTTGGCCGCTGTGAATCGACGGTTTGGGGCATGGTAATCCGTGCCCTTTCCTGTGTGCCGGACACTCTTCCGGCTGTGGGAGGCAGGACCGGACGGTCCCGCCGCCATCCACCACGATTTTTGGAGGTGCAAGTAAAATGGCTCAAAAGATTACCGGGTATATCAAACTGCAGATTCCGGCCGGCAAGGCCACGCCGGCCCCCCCTGTCGGACCGGCCCTCGGCCAGCACGGCGTGAACATCATGGCCTTTACTAAGGAATTCAACGAGCGCACAAAGAACGATGCGGGACTGATTATCCCTGTCGTTATCACGGTGTACGCCGACCGCTCCTTTACCTTCATCACCAAGACGCCGCCCGCGGCCGTCCTGATCAAGAAGGCCTGCGGCCTGGAGAAAGCCTCCGGTGTGCCCAATAAGACCAAGGTCGCGAAGATCACGAAGGAGCAGGTCCGGAAAATCGCCGAAACCAAAATGCCCGATCTGAACGCCGCGAGCGTCGAGGCCGCCATGAGCATGGTCGCCGGCACCGCCCGCAGCATGGGCATCGAAGTCGTCGATTGAGGCAGACCCGTTCCGGGTGGGAGGAACAACCGAGCATTCCGATTTTACCACTCAACCTTCGCTTTTCGCGAGGGTCCAACAGGGAGGATATAACCGATGAAACATGGTAAGAAATATACCGATAATGCGAAACTGATCGACCGCAGCACCCTGTATGAGGTGTCTGAGGCCCTTGACCTTGCGGTCAAAACCGGCAAAGCCAAGTTCGATGAGACCGTGGAGGTCCATGTCCGTCTGGGCGTCGATTCCCGTCACGCCGACCAGCAGGTCCGCGGCGCTGTTGTGCTGCCCCATGGAACCGGC
>CABQAA010000187.1 GCA_902461995.1 uncultured Oscillospiraceae bacterium
AGTCGGACGGCGAGCAGCGGGTGCACGGCAGCGTCGTGCCGCCGGTCGTCGAGACAAGAGAGCAGTTTCTCAAGGCCGTGCGGGATTCCGGACTGGTCGGACTCGGCGGCGCGGGATTCCCCACCTACATAAAGCTGAATCCGAAGGATCCCGGCGCGATCGACACCATCCTCATCAACGCCGCGGAATGCGAGCCGTATATTACGGCCGATTACCGGGAATGCATGGAAAACTCCTGGGACATCGTGTCGGGTGTGCAGACGGTTATGGAATTTCTCGACGCCGGGCGGGTCATCATCGCCGTGGAGCGGAATAAACCCGCCGCCATTGCGGAGCTCTCCAAAATCGCGGCCCAGGTCTCGACCCCGGGACGGGAAGTGACCGTCAAAGCCCTGCCTGCGCGGTATCCGCAGGGCGCGGAAAAGGTCCTCATCCAGGCCTGCACCGGCCGGAAAGTCCCGGCCGGCGGCCTGCCCGCCGACGTGGGCTGCGTGGTCATGAACGTCACCTCCGCCGCCGTTTTGTCCCGGTATCTCAAAACCGGCATGCCCCTCATCACCAAGCGGATCACGGTGGACGGCTCGGCCGTCGCCCATCCGCAGAATATCCGCGTCACCATCGGCACCCCTATCCACGAGGTGCTGGCCTTTGCCGGCGGCCTGTCGGCCCCTGTCCATAAGCTCCTGATGGGCGGTCCGATGATGGGGCTCGCCCTCATGGATGACCAGCTGCCGGTCCTCAAGCAGAACAACGCCATTCTGGCGTTCGCTGCACCCGACGCCCATGTGGAAAACGCCACCACCTGCATCCGCTGCGGACGCTGCGTCGACGCCTGCCCCATGCATCTGGTGCCGCCGTCCATCGCGAGGGCTTACGCGCTCGGGGATGCGGAGGAAATGAAAAAGCTGGGCGCCATGACCTGTATGGAATGCGGCTGCTGTTCCTATTCCTGCCCCGCTCATCGGCCCATTGTCCAGGTGATCCGGATGGCGAAAGACGCGGTGCGCGCCGATGCTGCAGCGCACTCAGGAAAATAATTCGTAGGAAGGATGGGGTGAATCCCTTGGACAACTCCCTGATTGTCTCCTCTTCCCCGCATCTGCACTGCGGGATGAATACCCGGGGCATCATGCTCGACGTCCTCATTGCTCTGGTGCCGGCGGGCCTGTCCTCGGTGTGGCTGTTCGGCTGGCGGGCGCTGGCCGTCGATCTCGTGTGCGTGGCCGCCGCCATGGCGGCCGAGGTGCTCAGCCGCGCCGTCATGAAGCGGCCGCAGACGGTGGGCGACCTCTCCTGCGTGGTAACCGGACTGCTTCTCGCGTTCAACCTGCCGTCCACCATTCCCCTCTGGCAGGCCGCGCTCGGCAGCGTGGTGGCTATCGTAGTCGCCAAGCAGATGTTCGGCGGCCTCGGCCAGAATTTCGTCAATCCCGCCCTGGTCGGGCGCATCGTCCTCATGGGCAGTTTTCCGGGCGAGATGAACAACTGGGTCTCCCCCGTGCCCTGGCAGGGCGCCGACGCGGTTTCCTCCGCCACACCCCTGGCCCTAATGGCGGGGGGCGGCGATCTGTCAGCGGTATCCCCCTCCCAGCTCTTCTTCGGACTGCGGGGCGGCTGTCTCGGGGAAACCTGTGTATTCGCCCTGTTGCTCGGCGGCGTGTATCTGATCATCCGGCGGGTGATTTCGCCCTTGATTCCGGTGGTCTACATCGGCACCGTGTTCGTCATGACCTGGCTGCTCGGCTCCCATCCCCTGTATCACATCCTGTCCGGCGGCCTGATGCTGGGCGCCATTTTCATGGCGACCGATTACACCACCAGCCCCATCAATAAACTGGGCAAGGTGGTTTTCGCTCTCGGTTGCGGCCTGCTCACGGTGCTCATCCGCCTGTATGGCTCCCTGCCAGAGGGCGTCTCCTTCGCCATCGTCATCATGAACATCCTCGTTCCTCTGATTGAACGGTTCACCCGGCCCCGGCCCTTCGGGGAGAAACGGAGGGTGCGCCATGAATAAATCGGTCAAAGGCATCGTCGTCAGTTCCCTCGCTTTGGCCCTCATCGCGGGGATCGTCACCGCCGCTCTGGCGGGTACCAACGCGCTGACGGAGAAAACCATCCAAACCCGTGAGGAGCAGACTGAAAACGCCGCCAGGCGGCAGGTGCTCGATGCAGATACTTTCGAAAAGAAAACCCTCGGCATCGCCGACGGTGATGAAGTTACCTATTATGAGGCGGTGAAAGCCGGGGAAACCGCGGGCTACGTCTTCACCACCGTGGCGACCGGCAAAAGCGCAGGGCTGACGGTGCTGACCGGTATCACGAAGGACGGCCGGATCTCCGGAGTGGTGGTCACCTCGGACAACGAAACCGCCGGTTACGTCGATAAAGTGGAAAAAGGCGGCCTGCTCGACGCCTTCCGGGAAAAAGAGGCCAAAACCCTGCAGTTCGGCGTCGATGTGGACGGGGTGTCCCAAGCCACCAAGACGTCGAAGGGCATCACGACGGCGGTCAATATGGCCGTTTCATACTATCAGCAGATCACCACTCTCCAGTCGGACGATGCCGCCTGGAAAACGAAAGGGGGGAACGGCGAGTGAACCGCTATGCCAAGGAATTTTCCAAAGGTCTGATCCGGGAGAACCCGACGTTCCGCCTGGTTCTCGGCACCTGCCCCACCCTGGCGGTCACCACCGCGGCGATGAACGGTCTCGGCATGGGCGCCGCCGCGACCTTTGTGCTGGTCTGTTCGAATGTGGTCATTTCCCTGCTGCGCAGGGTGATCCCTGACAAGGTCCGCCTGCCCGCCTACATCGTCATCATCGCCGGCTTTACCACCATCGTCCAGATGCTGGTCAAGGCCTACCTCCCCTCCATCGACAAGGCGCTCGGCATCTATCTGCCCCTGATCGTGGTCAACTGCATCATCCTCGGCCGAGCGGAGGCGTTCGCCTCCCGCAACAGCGTGGGACTCTCCGCGCTCGACGGCCTCGGCATGGGCGCCGGCTTCACGGGCGCGCTCGTCGCCATGGGCCTGATCCGGGAATTTCTCGGCAACGGCACCGTCTTCGGCTGGCCGGAGGGCGGCATCATCCCCGCCATCACGATCTTCGTTCTGCCAGCAGGCGGCTTCTTCGTTTTCGGCATGCTGATCTGGCTGACCAACCGCCTCTCCCACAAGTTCGACAAGGATACGGCGAGAGAAGAGCTGTCGAATCAGGTCTGCGCGGCCTGCGCGCTGGCCGGAACCTGCCACGGCATCGGGGCCTCCGGATCGGCGGGATGCGAGAAGGCGGCTACCGCCCCGGATGAGAAGGGAGGCGGCGAACATGGCTAATGGCAGCCTGATGGCCATCCTGATCGGCGGCCTGCTGGTGAACAACTTCGTGTTGTCCCAGTTTCTCGGCATCTGTCCCTTCCTGGGCGTCTCGAAAAAGCTGAATTCCGCGGTGGGTATGTCCCTGGCCGTCATTTTCGTTATGCTGATGGCCACGGCCGCCACCTGGCCGATCTACACCCTGCTTTTAAAACCGAACGATCTCGGCTATCTTCAGACGCTGACGTTCATTCTTATCATCGCGGCGCTCGTCCAGCTCGTGGAGATCGCTCTGAAACGGTTTGTGCCGCCGCTGTACAAATCTCTCGGCATCTATCTGCCCCTGATCACGACGAACTGCGCCGTGCTCGGCGTCACCATCCTGAACATCGACAGTGGCTACGGCTTTATTCAGTCTCTGGTCAACGCGCTCGGCGCCGGCCTCGGTTTCCTGCTCGCCATGGTGATGTTCGCCGGGGTGCGGGAGCGTCTGGAATCGGCTGAGATCCCCGAAAGCCTCAAAGGCCTGCCCATCACCCTGGTTGCCGCCTCCCTGGTCTCCGTGTCTTTCCTCGGTTTCCAGGGACTGTTCGGACTGTGAAACGAGACGTCAAGGAGGAACATGCATGAATATCCTGTTTCCCATCCTGATCCTCGCCGGGCTGGGTCTGCTCGCCGGGCTGATTCTGGCCGTCGCCTCGGTTCTCATGGCGGTGCCGCGCGATGAAAAGGTTGAAGCGCTCCGTGACCTGCTGCCGGGAGCCAATTGCGGCGCGTGCGGCTATTCCGGATGCGACGGCTACGCCAATGCCATGGTGCACGAGGGGGCGAAGGTCGGGCTCTGTTCTCCCGGCGGCGCCAAAGTCGCCGAGGCGACAGGTGCCTTTCTGGGCGTCTCCGGTGATTTGGAGATTAAAACCGCACTGGTCCGCTGCGGAGGCTGCCTCGATGTCACCGCCCGCAAGCTGAGCTACCGGGGGCAGCCTTCCTGCAAAGCTGCATCCCAGTTTTACGGCGGCGATTGGCTGTGCAATTCCGGCTGTCTCGGTTACGGCGACTGCGTGAAAGCCTGCGAATTCGACGCCATCCACGTGGAAAACGGTCTGGCGCGGGTGGATCCCGCGCTCTGCCGCGCCTGCGGCCTGTGCGCCAAGGCCTGCCCCAAACACCTCATCACCCTGGTCCCGGGCGCCACCCGCGGCGTCGTCCGCTGCTCCAGCCACGAAAAGGGTGCCGCCGTCCGCAAAGCCTGCAAAGCCGGGTGCATCGGCTGCATGAAATGCCAGAAGGTCTGCCCGAATGACGCCATTCATGTGGAAAATCACCTTGCCTCGATCGATCCGGAGAAATGTATCGGCTGCGGTGAGTGTGCCGCGGTCTGCCCCTCCCACTGCATCTCGGTATTCGGCTGATTTTCTGTGTATTTTTGGTCAGATTATTCTTGACATTGTCCGGGACATACTATATAATAATCTGCGTCCCCTTGCAGGGGACGCTTATGGCGGTATAGCTCAGTTGGCTAGAGCATGCGGTTCATACCCGCAGTGTCGTTGGTTCAAATCCGACTACCGCTACCACGCGCCTCCAATCGGGGGCGCATCTGCGGCCCGATGGTCAAGCGGTTAAGACACCGCCCTTTCACGGCGGTAACACGG
>CABQAA010000188.1 GCA_902461995.1 uncultured Oscillospiraceae bacterium
GGGCCTGCCCGGAAGAGCTGTTCACGCTGGTCATGCGGCGCTTTATGATGAAGATTGCCACCCGGGTCGCGGAAGCGGAGGGCTGCGGGGCGCTGATTACAGGAGAGAGCGTCGGGCAGGTCGCCAGCCAGACCATCCCCGCCCTCGCCTGCACCGACGCGGCTGCCGGACTGCCGGTGTTCCGTCCGGTGATTGGGATGGATAAAGAGGAAATTATCCAGATAGCCAGGAAAATCGGCACATTTGAAACATCGATCCAGCCCTATGAAGACTGCTGCACGGTGTTTACCCCCCGTCATCCCCGTACCAGACCCCGCCTCGCCATGCTTGAAGAGGCGGAGACGGCCCTGGATGCGGAGACGCTGATCGGGGAAGCGATGGCGGGCATACGCCGGAAAACTCTGTAGTGAGGCGTCTAATCCGGCCGATACCGGGTACCATATAGCGAAGAGAGAGAAGCGAATCGAACGGCGATGTATGGGATCGCCGTCTCTGGAGGTTTCGTATGAACGCGGAGATCATCACCGTCGGCACCGAACTGCTGCTGGGGGATATTGTCAATACCAACAGCCAGTTTCTGTCCCGTGAGCTTGCCGCTTACGGGATCGGCATGCTGTACCAATCCACGGTCGGCGACAACATCGACCGTTTGGGGGAAGTGCTGCGCCTGGCGATGAACCGGAGTGATTTGGTGCTGCTGACCGGGGGACTGGGACCGACGGAGGACGACCTGACCCGCGAAACTGTAGCCGATATCCTCGGACTGCCGCTGGAACTGCATGAAGAGAGCCTGCGGAGGATCGAGGAGTATTTTCAAAATACCGGTCGGGAAATGACAGAAAATAACCGGAAACAGGCGATGCTGCCCAGCGGCTGCGTCGTCTTCCCGAACGATCACGGAACCGCGCCCGGCTGTGCGGTGGAACGGTATGGGCAAAGCATTGTGCTGCTGCCGGGGCCGCCGCGGGAGCTGATTCCCATGTTTAACGACTACGTGGCGCCGTATCTGAGCCGGTTTTCCGGCGGCACCATTTTTTCCCGGACCGTCGGTGTATTCGGACTCTCCGAATCCTCGGTGGCCCAGCGGCTGGCGGATCTGGTGTGCCAGGAAAACCCCACAGTTGCGCCGTATGCCAAAGACGGCGAGGTTGTGCTGCGGGTGACGGCCCGCGCGGACAGCATGGAGGACGCGCAGGCCATGTGTGCTCCGGTGGTGGAAGAGATCTGCAAGCGGCTGAGCGTCAATGTGTATGGGGTCGACGCGGGCAGCCTGCCGAAAGCTGTGGTCTCTCTTCTCAAAGAAAAAGACATCAAAATCGCCACGGCGGAATCGTGCACGGCCGGGCTGCTCTCCACCCGGATTACCGAAGTACCGGGAGCGTCCGCCGTATTTGAATGCGGCGTCGCGGCCTATTCGAAAGAGATCAAACACAACGTGCTGGGCGTGCCGGAGGCCCTGCTTGAGGAGTACGGAGCCGTCAGTCCCGAAGTGGCCTGCGCCATGGCGATGGGGGCAAGACGGGTCAGCGGAGCAAAACTCGGCGTGGGCATCACCGGTGTTGCCGGACCCGACCCAAGCGAGGACAAACCGGTCGGGACCGTATTCATCGCTCTGGCGGATGAAAAGCGGATATGGGTCAAGCAGATCGTGGCAGGGCATGGAACAGGGGACCGGGAATATATCCGGCACCTGGCCACTTCCAACGCCCTCGATTTGGTGCGCCGCTATCTGGAGGCGCTGCCCACCGTGATGGCGGGGGGGCAGCTCATCGAGGAGCCGGCCGCCGGGGCGGCCGCGGTGATTCCATCGGCGGCTCCGGTCAAAAGGCCGTCCCGCCGTCTCAAAATCGCCGGCATTGCCATCGGATCGGCCGTGGTGCTGGTCCTGGTGTTTTTGGCTTTGTATTTTTATGTCATTACCCCCTATCTCAACCAGCGGCAGTTTGCCTATCTGCAGGATATGTATGACCGAGGCAACACCGTCAGTGACAACATCATTGCATCGGGGGACTATCCGGCCGGCATGCTGGCGAAATTCGGCACCCTGTACGACGCCAATGCGGATATCCGCGGATGGGTCTGTATTGAAGATACCGAGATCAATTATCCGGTCGTGCAGGGTCCACGTGAGGGATTTTACAACAGCCGGAATTTCTATAAAAAGCCGTCCTCGTACGGCGTGCCGTATTTCAGCAGCACTGCCCGGATTTATTCCGCAGCCGAAATCAACCGCAACCTGGTCATCCACGGCAACAACACCGGGGACGGACAGATGTTTTCCGGGTTGACCGAGTACACGAAACTGGAGTTTTTGCAGTCCCATCCCGTGATCGAAATGGATACGCTGTATCACAATGCGGAATGGAAGGTCTTTGCCGTCATGGCGGTGAGCACGTTGGATGCGCACCCGAACAATTTCCGGTACGATATCAATACATTCGCCGATGAGACGGCGTTCATGCAGTTTGTGAGTGAACTCCGGGACCGGTCGCTGTTCGATACCCCCACAACCGTGCAGGAGGGGGACAACCTGCTGATGCTGACCACCGCGGCGAATGCAGAGTTCGGATTTCCGGGCGCCAAAATCGTGGTGGCCGCCCGGCAGGTGCGCAGCGACGAGGATCCGGTAAACGATTTATCCGGAGCTCAGACGAACCGCGATGTGGTGATGCCGGATATCTGGCAGCAGATTCATACGCCCGACACAACATCCTCGAAATCGATCTCGACCGCCCTCCCCACAACGATGGAATCGAGAACCGAAACCGAGGGGGCGGACAGCTCGGAAAGCGATGCCAGTGAGAGCGTCCCGACCATGACCACCACGCATAGTTCGAATCCGAATCCGACCGACACCAGCGAGGCGACGACCACCACCACGTCGACGCTCCCGCCAACAGAGTCGTCGGGGGAAGTCACCTTGCCGCCCACGACCGGCACCACCGCCGAGCCGGTGTCTCCACCCCCCCAGGATGAGGACGGGACAGTGACCGGCTCGGTGGCGGAGACCGAGTATCTGCCCTATTTCCAGGTCAGTTTGACAGTGGACGGAGCGGAATACAAGCGCCTTCAGCCCACTACTCAGGAAGAGCTGCAGGAAGCCTTGTCGTATGTGGTCAAGCAGGAGCTGGGCAGTTCCTCCACCATGAGGAACTCCACCGAAGCCCAGAAGGCCCAGGCGGTGGCTGCATACAGCAACATCCTCAGCTACGTCTATACGGAAGGCCGACCCTATCCCGTTACATATAAGCCGTTCGACAAAAATGACCCCACCGATAAAAAGATTTACGACGCCGTCGGAGATGTGCTGGGTGTCAAGCTGCTCAAGGCGGGACAGCCCACGGTGGAGAAACAGCTGATGTCCCTCTCCTATTACGCCTCGTCCTGCGGTGTTACCGCGAACAGTGAGAGGGTTTGGAGCAGTCCGCTCCCCTGGGGAAAATCGGTGCCCAGCCCCTATGACAACCAAGAATCCCTGGCGCAGTATGGGCAGACGTTTGTCACGACCGTGACACTTACTCTCGACGAGCTGCGTCAAAAAATCGAGACGTGGATCAAAAAAGAAGCGCCCGCGGGGGTGGTGATCCCGGAAGGTCAATTCGACGTTCCGGAGGGAGAACTCCCCTTCCGTGATCTGACCTACGACGGAGACGGGTCACCCGGCAATTATGTGTACAAAACGAATTTTTATTATTTGAGCGGTGTAAAGAAGATTTATCTGACCGGGGCCAACATCCGTAGTGCACTGGGCCTGCGTTCCCATTGCTTTGAAGTCACGGAATGGGATCCCGACCCCGAAGTTAAAACCATGACCCTGCAGGTCAAAGGCTGGGGCCATGGCGTGGGTCTCAGCCAAATGGGCGCTGTGGGGTATGCGAACGAGGCCGGCTGGGACTATGTGCAGATTCTGCGGCATTACTATTCCATCACCGATTCCTCGGAACATCAGATTGTCCGTCCCGTTTGGTAATTGTATGATTCGTGAAAAGGAACAGGGACCGAAGCCGAAAGCCGGCCTCGATCCCTGTTTTTTTATAGCGGAAACGATAAGAGAGATCCGCGCTACCGCTCTGGGGGAATGGGAGAAATTCCCGCCGCCGGCTTGACGGTCCGGGCGGCGGGATGCAGCACCCGGGTCAGGAAATTCGAATGAATCACGTTGGCGGGCCGGAAATGCAGCCAAACGAGCCCCTCGAGCCCCGCCTCCTCCAGCGAGGAGAAGCCGAAAGCCGTGGTTTGGTCGAGGCCAAGCACAGGCATCAGCTGCGGCAAAATCGCCCGGCCTTCCACTTCCCCTTGTTCAAACAGCTTGGCCAGTCCGCCTACGGCGTGGCCCGGCATCAGGCAGGCACGCCAACGCAAGGCGTGGCCGTGGCAGCGGCCATGACAGAACAGACGGCCGAAAAAGTCTTGACCCCGGCCGAAGGCTTTGCAGGAGGTGACGTAGATATCGCGCAGGCGGCCGTTGGTATAGAGGCGGAGCATGAGTCCATTCGGGGAAGCAAGGACTCCAATCGCCCGCGTGCGAAGCTTGCCGGTCAGGCCGCGTCCGAGCCCGTCGATGGACGGCAGATCGAGGCGGTCGGCGCAGTCGTCGAATACCGTCCATCCGGATGCCGTCGGCGCAAAACAGACGGTACGGGTTGCGGTTTCTTTCCCACAGGGGATCATGCCGATGCCGTCCATATAGGACGTCACGGCATACAAAATCCGTTCGCAGGGCTTTTCGGTCCCCGCCGCCAGTTGTAGCTGCAGACACGCGTATTCGTGCGCCATAGAACGATCCCTTCCCCTATCACACACCAGCTATATGAAAAAACGCCGCGCCCCTTGACAGTTCGATCTCCAACATATACAATATGTTGTACAAGATCTTGCAAGCGTGGGCGAAGGCCCACAATATGTTGGATACGAATTGGATAATGCAGACCCTCTTTAAC
>CABQAA010000189.1 GCA_902461995.1 uncultured Oscillospiraceae bacterium
GGCTCATATCGTGCTCGATGAGCAGGATGGCGACCCCGAACTGATCCCGGATACTGCGGATGACCTCCATCAGTTCCTTTGTCTCCGTCGGGTTCATACCGGCCGCAGGTTCGTCCAGGAGCAGGAGTTTCGGATCCGACGCCAGCGCCCGCAGAATCTCGAGCTTGCGCTGTTGTCCGTAAGGCAGATTGCCGGCCCGCTGGTCCCGGATATCCTCGAGTCCGAACAGGGAAAGCAGTTCCATCGCCTTTTTGTCGGCGCGGCGCTCCTCCTTCCAGTAAGCGGGCAGGCGGAGCATGCCCGACACCACGGAATAGCGGATCTGCGCATTCATCGCGAGCTTGATGTTCTCAAGTACGGTCATTTCCCGGAACAGGCGGATATTCTGGAAAGTCCGGGCGATGCCCAAGCGGTTGATCTGATAGGGCTTCTTGCCGATGATGGACTGATGATCGAATCGGATGGCCCCCTTGGTCGGGGTGTACACACCGGTCAGCATATTGAAAACCGTGGTTTTTCCGGCGCCGTTCGGGCCGATGAGACCGACGATTTCGCCCTTGTCAATTTCCATATAGACATCGTCCACGGCCTTGAGGCCGCCGAACTGAATGCCCAAATCTTTTACGACCAGCAGCGACATTTAGAGACCCTCCTTCGCGTCAGCCTTCGCCTGTTTCCGGCCAAAGCGGCTCAAGAGGCGGCTCATGGAAAATTCCGCGCGGCCGAGCAGGCCGGACGGACGGAACAGCATCATCACGATCAGGATGATCGCGTAAGCGATAAGACGGTAGGCCGTGAAATTCGGGATATCTTTGAGAACGTCGGTCAGCAGGGTGAGAGTGGTGGCCGCGATGACCGATCCCGTAATGGACCCCATGCCGCCAAGCACCACCATCACCAGAATGTCGATGGAATAGGTGAAGCCCGCCCGGCTCGGTTCGATCGAGCCGATATGCAGGCCGTAGAGCCCCCCGGCAACTCCAGCGAAGAAAGCCGCAAGCACAAAGGTGAAGAGCTTGAAATACACCGTGTTGATGCCGCAGGCCTCCGAGGCGATCTCATTGTCCCGGATGGAAAGTGCGGCGCGGCCCTGACGGGAGGTGCCGAAGGTGTAAATCAGCGCCACACTGATTACGACTACAATGAAAATCAGCGGGAACAGCAGCGGCTGCAGGTCTCGTTTGACAAGACCCGGGATGCTCTGCGCCGTCGTGCCGACAAACTTGTTCACAAGAACCCGGATGATTTCGCCGAACGCCAATGTCAGAATGGCGAGATAATCCCCCCGCAGACGCAGGGTAGGCACGCCGATGATCAGCCCGAACACCGCCGCGATGAGTCCGCCGAGCACCAGGCCGATGAGCACCGCCAGAAGCATGGGCATCCGCCCGTTCATGCCGTTGACAAAAAGAATCATGGCATAGGCGCCGAGGGTCATGAAGCCCGCGTGGCCGAGTGCCAGCTGGCCGAGGAATCCGGTGACCATATTTAAGCTGACCGCAAGGAGAACGTTGATGAGAATCAGCTTGAACACCTCGGCGTAATAGCTCAGCGGAGAGGATTCTCCGAACAGCAGGGAAGCGGCGACGTACAGCACCACGACGAGCAGCAGGGTGACAAGCTTGGGAAGCGCTTTTTTCATCTTCAAATCATCCGCCCCCCTTACACTTTCTCGGTCATGTTCTTGCCCATCAGTCCGCTTGGCTTGATGACCAGAACCAGGATCAGAATTCCGAATACCACGGCATCGGTAATGTCGGACAGGCCCAGCTGCGTCGTAAGGGATTCCGCCACGCCGAGCGCCACTCCCCCGATCATCGCCCCGGGAATTGATCCGATACCGCCGAGCACGGCGGCGACGAAGGCCTTGAGGCCGAGCATGCTGCCCATCATGGGATTAACCTGCGGGATGGAGGACAGATAGAGCACCGAACCCACCGCCGCCAGAGCCGACCCGATTCCAAACGTGAAGGCGATGACCACCGAGGTGTTGATCCCCATCAGTTTCGCCGCACCGGTGTCCTCCGAGGTAGCCCGCATCGCCTTGCCGAGCCGGGTATGGCCCACAAACATCTGCAGGGCGACCATGAGCACAACGGCGGTGACAATGGTGACGATGGTGGAATATGAGATGTTTAAGAAGGGCAGATGCCCCTTCGGAACGATGGTCGGCATGGCCTGGGAATTGGCTCCGAAAATCGCCTGGGCGAGATTCTGCAGCAGCAGGCTCATACCGATGGCGGTGATGAGCAGGGAAATGCGCGGCGCCTCCTTGCGGATCAGGCGGGAATACCCCACCTTTTCAATCAGCATGCCGAGCAGTCCGCAGAAAAGCACCGCCGCCGCAATGGCGACCGGCAGGGGCAGCCCCAGGGTTTTCATGACGATCACCATGACGTAGCCGCCGACCATGATGATATCGCCGTGGGCGAAGTTGATCAGCTTGACGATGCCATAGACCATGCTGTATCCCAGCGCGACCAACGCGTAGATCGCCCCTTTGTTGATGCCGTCTATGAGTGCGGACATCCAACCTTCCATGTTCACAATCCTTCCTTTCGCAGCAGCTGGGGGGACCTCCCGCGGGTATCCCGAAACATCCAAAAAAGGGAGAAGCGAGTTCTCCCTTTTTTGAATGCGTATACGTTCTCTGTTGTTGCGGGGAGTCTAGAGAGGGTCCTCTTTAGAACGTTTCAACGTATTTGTAAACCGCCGTCTGCTTCTCTTCGTCCACCTGGATTGTCGTGATAGCGGTCTGCTTGATGGGGTTGCGATTCTCGTCGAACTTGATATCCCCGGTCACGCCCTTGTAGTCGCTGTCCTTCAGCGCGGCGATGATGGCATCTTTATCGGTGCTGCCGGCCTTTTCGATAGCCCCGACCAGGGTATAGGCCGCGTCGTACGCGAGGGCGGCGAAGGCATTGGGTTCTTCGTTATATTCCTTCTTATACGCCTCGATAAAATTCTTCACTTTGGGATCGGTGCTTTCGGAAGAATAATGGTTGCAGAAATAGGCGTTTTTCAGCGCCGACAGCTTGGTTTTGTCCATAACGCCGTCCTTGAGCACGCCGTCCCAGCCGTCCGCACCGAGCAGGGTCGCGTCGATTTTCTTCTCCTGCGCCTGGGCGGCAATCAGGGCGATATCTTCATAATATTCGGGCAGGAACAACACCTCAGCACCTGAATCGGCGATTTTGCCGAGCTGGGTGCGGAAATCCTTGTCGCCTTTGTTATAGGCTTCTTTCGCCACGATCGAGATGCCGAGCTCTCCCGCTTTCGCGACATAGGAGTCGGTCAGGCCGCGGGAATAGTCGTCGGACGAATTATACAGGATCGCAGCCTTGGTCTTGCCGAGCTTCTGGGTGTAGGCGGCCATCTTTTCGCCCTGATACGGGTCGATGAAGCAGGCGCGGAAGACGTTCGAACCCTTTTCCGTGATCGCCTTGGCCGTACCGGTCGGGGTAATCATGGGCAGGTTGTCGGCTACGGCCTTCTCCGCCACGGCGATGGTGGGATTGGAGGTGACGTCGCCGATGAGCGCGACGACCTTGTCCTTCTTGACCAGCTTGTCATACATGCTGGTGGCTTCGGTGGTGTCGCCCTTTTCATCGTAAACGATGTATTTGATTTCCTTGCCGAGAACACCGCCGGCCGCGTTGATCTCCTTGATCGCGAGCTTGGCGCCGTTGTCAGCGGCGATGCCGTAAACCGACACTTCGCCGCTCAAAGGGGCGAGACCGCCGATTTTAATTTTGTCGCCGTCGCTCGAACAGCCCGCCAGCGGAACCGTCAGCAGGACACCAGCCATAAGCAGTGACACGATGCGGGATTTTTTCATATGTACCTCATTCCTCTCCATATACTGGGGCTTGCGCGGGTTGACAGTGCCGGAAAAACTCTCCGGCCGTCTGTTTCACGGGCCGGAGCCCATCCGCGTGAAGCACACGCGGCCCGGCGCCGTGTGGACAACCTGTCTGACAATAGTCAGATCGATTGTTTTATTATACGCGATGGAGGACCCGGTTTTCAAGGCTTTTTTGCAATTTTGGTGAAAAGAACCGCCAAAAAAACCGAATCGGCGTCCGGCCGCGGCGCCTTCTCCCCGTTTTTTTCTCAAAAAAGCTTTCGAATGCTTCAGAGGCCACCTCTCGCTGCTGATCAGCGGTCGTTCATATGGGTGTGATAATAGAGGCGCCGAAACCGGGCCGGACCCATGCCGGTATGATACCGTATATAGTGGACAAAGGCGTTTTCGCTCTCCCATCCCAACTCCTCCGCCAGTTCTTTCAGCGGCTTGCCGGAAGTTAGGAGGAGACTTTGAACCAGCTTGACCCGTTCCCCGCTGATATACCGCTTCAGCGGCATGCCCATGTTCTTTTGAAACAGGGTGCACAGATAGTCGGGATGGTAGCCGAACCGGTCCGCCACCCCCTTCACCGTCAGCATTTCCCGGCTATGGATCCGAATCCACTCCGCAATCTCATACACCAGGGGCACCGCTCCGCTTTCCCGCCCCTTTCCGGCGGCGGCCAGTTCGGCCAATAACAGGGCTAGGGCCGCGTCGAGCGTATACGGAGGATAGCCTGGCGCGTTGGCGATGTGGAGAAGCTGCTTGAGCAGCAGCGAAAAACGATAGGAATCCGGCACCGACAGCAAGCCGGTTTCCAACCCCGGCCAGCCGTCTGTGACGAAATGGACCCAATAAAACGAGGTCTTTCCCCGGCTGATGCGGTATCCCCCATGGCGGCAGTCCGGCCGGAGGAGATACACGTCCCCTGCCTTGAGGGAAAAGCGTTCCCCTTCTTCCTCCAGGTACACCTCGCCGGCCACCACATACAGGATTTCATAGCTGTCGATGACGCGATGGGGATGGCTCCACTCCTCCTGCGTCTCAAACAGGCCGCTGTACAGA
>CABQAA010000190.1 GCA_902461995.1 uncultured Oscillospiraceae bacterium
CCGCTGCCGTTTGTCCGAAAAGTTCAGTGCGCAGTCGGCTTCCGTTTCGGACGCCGCGTCACCTGTTATGTTATCGCAATAGCTTCTGCTATGCCGCCCAGCTTACTGCGGCTGGCTGGGATTTTGGGGATACGAATTGGGGTCCGTCGGAACCTGGGTATAGATTTTCTGTTCCACAATGCCGAAAGCGCGGTTGGAGAGTTTCGACAGCAGCGGAATGCCGGCATCCTGGCCCTTGACCACACGGGTAAGGCCAATGATCAGGAAAATCAGCACCAGCAGGGAAATGATGCCTTCGATAATACCGAAAATAACGGAAAAAGCCGAACCGACAAGAGGAATGTCACGAAAAACATTCAGCGTATTCAATACTTTGCTTACCAAAGACATAAACAAGGAGACGAAAAACGCCTGCATGGTCTGCCGCGATGTCCACGGATCCTTTTCCGCGATGATCACAAAGCCCAAAAGCAGTCCGCACAGCAAAGTCTGCCCTAAGAATGCCAGGACCAGGCCCAGCACGGCATAGAACGACAACTGAATTCCAAATTTCCCTTTTTGCATACAGAATACCTCCTAAATTCTCTCTAAGTCTCAGTATAATCAAAACCATGAAAAAAAACAACCGATTTTTCCCATAAAAATCGGTTGTTTCGACATTTTAGGACTCTTTTTTCTTGAAAATAGCGCCTTTTGCACCAATCACAGGGCGCTCTTTGCTCTTCAGCGGACAGAGGAACACACCAAATCCCGCCATAAGCGGCCTTTAGGCAGCCGGCATAAACCGGCTTGCGGGTAAACTGAGGATGGCGGAAAATCGTTCGATGTCCCGCTTTTTCACCCAGCCTCAGAGTGTTTCAGTAAAGAGCCGCAGCCGGTCCAAGCCAGCACGGGTTTACGGAGCGGTCGGGCACCATCCGGATTCCCGTCACCCCAGGCCATTCCGATTAGACAGAATGGCGGTGGCCGGCCCATAACGACGCTGGTTTTTTTGCGTACCCAGGGACCGGTCCGTTATTTATTATCCCGCCTGTCTTTCCTCCGCCGGAGAAAACGGGGTTCATGCGTATACACCGAAATATACCGCCGGATGGACAGCAGCCCGATCACGCCGAAGACGATGCCGACCAGCATGTTGCGCAGGACACTCCAAAGGCCGCCGTCTGCGAGATAGGCGATCATGACGCGAAAGGCCTCGCCCACGTCCGCGTAATAACCGGTACGCACATAATCGAGCAGCAGCCGCGCAAATTCCGCGCCGAACATCGCGACGAGAGAAAACAAGATAACCACGGCAGTGGCATAGGACGTATGGTGGGCCCCCTTAAACAGCCGATAGGCATAAAAGGATGCCAGGCTGATCAGGGCTCCAAGCCACATAGAAATCCAGCCACGGCCGAGCAGAAACCACGGGACCGCACCCACTAGCGCACCGAGAAGCGCCCCCGCCGCTCCGCGCAGATACACATAAAACGGTTCCCCGTACCGCTCGAATTTATCGTCGTGCGCCACCTCGATATGCGAGACGGCCGCCTTGGCTGCCAGCTGCACAAAAGCGACAAAGGCCTCTCCCGTCTCCGGCACCGTCGGACAGTCGATCCGCACCCCGACATCGATGGCTCGAACCGCAGCGCCGGGGTACTTCTGTTCAAATTTTGCGGCCAGCCTCGGCAGCTGCTTCTCTCCGATACTGGCGGACAGCTCCAGCGACAGGGTCTCTGCCGCCGACGCACGGAAGGCCACTCCCTCGCAGATCCCTGTCACAGCTCCCGTCTGCGAATTCACTTTCCACCCCTGCGCAGCAGCTGCACCGCGGAGTTCCTCTGGCAACATCGCTATTCCTCCTCATATCCGGTTCTTTTTCGAAGACATCCATCCAGGTATGTAATTTATGGCGTTTTTCGCACATCATCGATACTGACGGTACGCCGATGCTGGATGGGCCGCCAGCCCACCTGCGGCCGAATCAGCGCCGGCACCGTCATAAAGCTCATCGGCAGCATAAACAGCGGAAACAGGAGGATCGATTTCCATAACTTCCGAACGCTCTTTTTTTCCAAAAGGACGCAGAGCAGAGCCAGAACCGCGGCTGCCGCGTAGGAAACAACGATGCCCATCGCCATCCCCCAAAGGGCCGGGCCTGCCATCCGGGGCTGCAGCAGCATCCCGACCAGCAGAAGCGGCCCTTGCAGCAACAACAGCATGGCGGCGGGCACCCCAAGCAGAAACGCAAGCATATCCCCCGCGCCTTTATGCCGCGCGCGAATGCCCGCTTGAACGTCCTTCATACAGAAAAACGTCGCCTGGGCCGCCCCGACGATCCAGCGATACCGCTGATGCAGGGAAGTCACAAAATCGGCCGGCTGTTCGTCATAAAAGACAGCGTCTTCAACAAAGGTGATCCTTCGTCCGGCGGAAATCTGCTGAATCGAAAATTCACAGTCTTCAGTCACGGTTCTGGTATGCCATCCCTCGGGACCCAGAACATCCATTTTAAAGGCGAATCCCGTGCCGCAAACCATACAAGACATCCCCAGATTCTGCCGCGCCCGATAGAAAAAGCGCATGAGCAGCATCCAGTACACGGCATAGCAGCCGCTGACCCACGTTTCTTCCGGATTGATGATATCCCGATACCCTTCCGCCACATCCGCCCCTGAGCAGAGCGCTTCATTCATCCGGTTAAGGAAACCGGGCGAAGCCAAATTGTCTGCGTCAAAAACGCAGACGGCATCGAACCGGCCGGGATAATCCGTCCGAATCCGGTCGATCGCCCAGCGAAGGGCAAACCCTTTTCCCACTTTCTGCAGGTCGTGCCGTTCATACACCACCGCACCGTGCGCCCGGGCCGCTCCCGCCGTATCGTCTTTGGTGCAGTTGTCCGCGATGACAAAAATCTCGAAGAATTCCCGCGGATACTCCTGAACCGCCAGGCTGTCGAGAAGCTGTCCGATCACCGCTTCCTCATGCCGGGCACAGATCACAACGGCAAAGCGGTGATAGGCTCCGCCACCCAAATCTCCTCGGCGCCGGGATGAGAACTGTCCGACCAGCGCCACCCCGGCCTGCCAAATCAAAACGGGCAGCGCGAGTACCAGGGCCGTTCCGGCCAGCACGTAAAGCAGCACACTCGCGTTTAGCACGCGACTCCCTCCTCCTGTGCGACACCTCATACTCTAGTATAGGCCATTTCCGCTTATATTTCAAAGGAAATCTCCCGAATATTCCATTAAGATGACTGTCACGTATGCTCCCCGTACCCCCGTCTTCTCTTACAACGAACGAAGGCGGGTAAAATCTTCAAAATCCCGGCCGGTTCGGATCTTTCCGGCCCTTGACGAATATGCTATAATAATACCGATTCTGCAAAGCCGGCCTAGTGCCCGCTTCTGGAAAGGAATGAGTCGTGATCATGCTGCTGGCACTGGATATGGGCAATACGAATATCACGCTCGGCGTTTTCAAGAACAATGAGCTGCTTTTCGAATCCCGGATCGCCACCGATCCCGCCAAAATGGCGGACCAGTATGCGGTGGAGCTGCTGGATATCTTCCGCCTGTACGGGGTCGATGCCAACGGATTCGGGGGGGCGATCCTCAGTTCGGTGGTCCCTCCTCTCGATCATACCATACAAAACGCCGTGCGCAAGGCCATCGGCCTGATGGCAATGCAGGTGGGGCCCGGCACCCGAACCGGCATGAATATTCTCATCGACAATCCCGCCACGCTCGGCGCCGATCTGCTTGTCGGCGCGGTCGCGGCCGTCAAAAAATACGGGGCCCCCTGCCTGATCTGGGATCTCGGCACCGCCACCAAGGTGACGGTAGTGGACAAAAACGGGGCGTTCCGGGGCGGGGCCATCATGCCGGGCATCTCGTCTTCGCTGGATTCCCTCATTACGAAGGCTTCCCTTCTTCCCCGCATCCGTCTGCAGGCCCCGGAAAAAGTGGTCGGAACCAACACGAACGACTGCATGGAATCCGGCATCGTGTTCGGAACCGCCGCCATGATCGAGGGGATGACGGCCCGGATTGAGGAGGAACTTGGCTATCCGGTCACGGTCGTGGGTACGGGCGGACTAGGCCGGGTGGTGTTCGTCCACTGCCGGCGGGACATCCAAATGGATGACACCCTGCTGCTCGACGGGCTCCGGATTATCTACGAAAAGAACCGCAAAAACACCTGACCCATGCTATTCCGTCGGTTTCTTCCGGTTTGCGGTCCGTCCGCCGGTCTTGCGGCGAGGCAGCAGAAGCGTCTCAGCCGTCCGGCCGCCGGGGAAAACGGCGATGATATACATAAACGGCGCTGTATCCCGAAGGGGAACAGCAGCTAGGAGGAGATTGTCTTGCAACAAAAAATCAAAAGCAAACCCCTGGGCCGCAAACAGATCCTGTTCCTTGTTCAGTTCGCCATGCTGCTCGCGATCGAAGCGGTTTTCTGCTTCACCCCTCTGGGCAGCCTGCCCATCGGGCCGATGGTTGCCACTTTCGCCATGCTTCCGGTCATCATCGCCGCCATCCTGCTCGGCACAGGAGCGGGAACCCTCATGGGTTTTTTTGCCGGGCTTTTCAGTTTTCTGGTCTGGACCTTCATGCCCCCGCCCACGTCTGCCATGTTCGCCTTTATTTACACCCCGTTTTACACGGCCGGTGAATTCCAGGGCAACGGCTGGAGCTTGGTGGTCTGTTTTCTCCCCCGCATTCTGACCGGCACCTTCACGGGGCTGACCTATACGGGACTGTCCCGCGTTTTCACCAAACTGCGGTCGCGGCCGCTGCCGGACGGGCCGAAAAAGCCCGGGGTCCTCGCCAAAATCGGCGCCTTTTTCCGCAACAAAGCGGGCCTGGAATTCGCAGTGGCGGGTGCGGTCGGCAGCCTGACCAACACCTTTTTAGTGCTCG
>CABQAA010000191.1 GCA_902461995.1 uncultured Oscillospiraceae bacterium
GAAATGGTGGACCGGCACCGAAGCCCAAGCGGAATATGCCAGGCAGATCGAATCGACGCTGGGCCGTTCGGGGCGTTGGCTGTCCGCCAATCTGGAGGCCGTGGAAGAAGTGGCCTGGTCCAAAAAGGAGCTGGCGGTCATCACCGGTCAGCTGGATACACTCCGGTGCCTGCCTGAGGTGGCCGGCGGATATTACACCGGCCGTAGCATCAACAACGCCGTGCGCACCGTAGTCAACAATGGCAAGGGCGGCGTGTCTCCCAAGGAAACGCTTTACGATTACATCCGCGACATCAACCGGGAAATTCTTTTGAAAAGAAAAGAACTGGGATTGGATTAACCCGTTGGAGGAAGCTATGAAACGTATACATAGGCGGGACGGCAGCACCCCGTTTTGGAGACAAATCGCGCTGAACTGGCAGATGTACGTGCTGCTGGCGCCTTTTATGTTTTTCTTTTTTCTCTTTACCGTCTGGCCGGTGCTGGCCTCCCTGGCGGTGAGCTTTACCGAGTATAACGTACTGGAAGCGCCGCGGTTCGTGGGGCTTGACAACTTCAGACGCCTGTTTTTGGAAGACAGCGTCTTTTTGAAGTCGCTGGGCAACACTGTCGTGTTTGCCGCGATTACCGGGCCGCTGGGTTTTCTGATCTCTTTTTTCGTCTCCTGGGTCATCAACGATATGAAGCCGCTGCTCCGGGCACTGCTGACCTTCATATTTTATATCCCTTCCATATCCGGTACCGTGTACACCATTTGGGGGATTATTTTCGACAGCGAAATCTATGGATACGCCAACAGCTTTCTGATGAGTCTGGGGTTTATTCAGGATCCCATCAACTGGCTGACCAATGAAACCTACATACTGCCCCTCATCATCATCGTGCAGCTTTGGATGAGCATGGGCGTGGGTTTTCTGGCGATGCGTGCCGGTTTTGCCACCACGGATAAGCAATTGTATGAGGCGGGGGCGATCGACGGCATCCGGAACCGCTGGCAGGAGCTGTGGCACATCACCATTCCCAGCATGGCCCCTCATCTGACCACGGCGGCGGTGCTGCAGATCACCAGCATGTTTTCCAACGCCACGGTATCCACCACCCTGGTGGGCAATCCGTCCACCAATTATGCCGGACATTTGGTGATGAACCATTTTGCCGATTACAGCGGCGTGCGTCTGGAACGCGGATACGCCAGCGCGATCGCGACCTGTTTGTTTGTCTTTATTTTTCTGATCAACCGCGTGATTATGAAACAGCTGCGAAGAGTGGGTGAATGATGACGAAGTCAACCAGTACGGCCAAGGTCCGGCGTCTGTTATCCAACCGCACCCGCCGGGTCAGCCGCTCCAAATCCGGAGATTTTTTCATGTTCCTTTTCATCGGCACCGTTGCCGTATTTAGCGCCCTGCCCCTGGTTCTGGCCATCGGGATGTCGCTCAAGCCGATCCATGAACTGTATGTGTTTCCGCCCACCCTGTGGCCGCGGAGCCTAACGGGGGACAACTATAAAATGCTGTTTACCCTGCTGGGCACCAGCCGGGTGGCGTTTTCCCGCTATGTTTTCAACACGGTGTTTATCACGGTGATTACCACGGCGGGCCATGTACTGTTCGCCTCCATGGCGGCATACCCCTTGGCCAAGGGCCGGTTCCCGGGGAAAAAGATCCTGCATCAGGCCGTGCTTCTGGCGCTGATGTTCGTGCCGGCCATCGCAGATGTCATCAACTACATGACCATTTCGGGGCTGGGGTGGCTGGACACCTATATGGCGGCCATTGCGCCCAACATCGCCACCACCCTGGGACTCTTTTTGATCACGAATTATATGACCACAATCCCCGATACCCTGCTCGAGGCTGCGAAGATCGACGGCTGTTCCGAGTTTCGGATTTACTGGTCGATCATCATGCCGATCTGCAAACCGGCCTGGCTGACGCTGGTTATCATCATGTTTCAGAACATTTGGGGGCAGACTCATACCGCTTACATATACAAGGAAGCTATGAAGACCCTGCCCTACGCCCTGACCCAGATTACCCAGGGTGGCTATATCCGCGCAGGGGCGGCCCAAGCCGTCGGCGTACTGATGCTGCTGGTGCCGGCCATTATCTTTGTTTTCAATCAGTCCAAAATACTCGAAACCATGGCGTCCTCGGGCATTAAAGAATAGGTTTCCTGCCGGGGCCGTTTCAGCCAATTTTTTCAGCTCACGGTCCTTCTTCCTTTCCTGCTTCTTTTACTAAAATGGCTCTAGGAGCGTCACAGAAAACGGAGAAATGCGATGATGGCGATACTACGCAAATGGATGGCGGTTACGGTATGCGCGGCCGCGTGGTTGGGCCTCTGCATGCCGGCTGCGGCTGCAGATGCCCCGGGTATGCAGCGGATCGATGGGGACCCGGTGTACGAATCTTTCACCTATATCGACGACGGAGAAAACGGAATTAAGGCGATATTATCTCCGGCGGCCTACCGGCCCGTTTTTCTGGTCGATGCCGCTTCGATGGGAACCGCACTTTCGGAACCAGCGGATTTGTTCGTTTTGGAGGACGAGGTGTACATTGTTGATCGTGCGGGCGGAAAAGTGATCGTTACCGATACGGAATTCCGGGTGAAAAAGGAGATCACGGGTTTTACGTGGCAGGGAACAGACGAAACCCTATTGAATCCGGAGGGTGTGTACGCCGCGGCTGACAAAATTTACATCGCGGATACCGGCAACCGGCGCATCGTGGTGATGAACCGGGGGGGTGACTGTCTGTCGGTTATCACGGCTCCCCAATCGGATCTGCTGTCGGAGAACCTGGTATTTGAGCCGTTGAAAATCGCGGTGGACGACCACGGACGGATCTACGCGGTTGTGAAAGGCGTATACGAAGGCATCATGGAGCTGTATGAGGATGGC
The DNA here is from genome assembly GCA_902461995.1 of uncultured Oscillospiraceae bacterium. Lineage (GTDB taxonomy): Bacteria > Bacillota > Clostridia > Oscillospirales > Acutalibacteraceae > UMGS1623. The sequence goes on from CABQAA010000191.1 coordinate 2,906, forward strand.
AGCTTCGCCGGATTTGTGGGAAGCATCCCGGTTTCTCCCGATCCTTTGATGCTGTTCTGGAAATCCATCATGAGCAAGGAGGCCCGCAGCAAGCTGGCCAATTTCGTCCCGGTGGAATACACCAATCTCACCGTGGACAGCGCTGGATTTATCTATGCCACGTCGCTGGCGGATGAAAACCTGAATTCTATCCGGAGGCTGAATTCGGCGGGCAGCGATATTCTCATACGCAGTTCCCTGGGGAATATTCCGGTAAATGGTGCCGTGACGGACGGAGAGATCGCGCTGGCTTCGGATTTTGCGGATGTCGCGGCCGATGGAGAGCAGATGTTTTTCGCTCTGGACCGGAAATACGGCCGGGTATTCACCTATGATACCTTCGGCAATCTTCTGTTTGTGTTCGGAGGTACCTATACCGGGCAGACCGGTACTTTTCAGAAGGCATCCGCCATCGCACTGTGCGGTGACAGGGTATTGGTTTCCGATTTAGATGCCGGGACCATCACGATCTTTGAACAAACGGAATATGCGGCGACTATCCTGCGGGGAGCGGCGCTGTATAACGAAGACCGGTACGAGGAGTCTATCGCGGCTTGGGAGTCGGTTCTGACCCTCAATCCGCATTACCGGCAGGCCTACGATAAAATCGGCATGGCGCTGTATCAAATGAAGCAGTACAGAGAGGCCATGACCTATTTTGAAAAGGCGGGCGACCAGGAACAGTATTCCAAAGCCTTTTCCCGGGCCAGAGAGGAGACGCTTTCCGAGAATTTCCCCTGGATTATCGCGGGAATCGTACTGGTGCTGATCCTGCTGACGGTTGTGACGCGCCTTGTGCGCCGATGGCTAAAAAAGCATCCCGTTAAAAAAGGCGGAATAGCGGACAGCCTAGGTTATGTCTTTCACGTGCTGAGGCATCCCGTCGACGGTTTCTGGGACCTTAAAAATGAAAAACGGGGGCGCGTGTGGGTATCCACTCTGCTCATCCTGCTCACCGTGATCGCTTTTGCCATGGAACGAGGACTGACCGGATTCGCCTTGGCCGCCCAGCCATTCAGTCAGCTGGACTGGAGCCATGAGCTCAAGCTGGTGTTGATCCCGCTGGTTCTGTTTTTGGTGGCCAATATGTCGGTGACATCGCTGATGGATGGAAAGGGCAGTTTCCGGCAGCTGTACACCGCTGTCGGATATGCCCTCACCCCCCTTGTTCTCGTCAAGATTCCTGTGACGCTGATCAGCGGGTTTCTGACAGCCGATGAAGCCATTTATGTGAACCTGCTGTCGGCACTGGCGATCATCTACGTAGGTCTGCTGCTGCTGGCCGCGCTGTCGGGTACTCACGAGTACAGCGGGGGGAAAACGGTGGGAGTGGCCCTTCTCACCGGCGTAGTCATGGTGATCATCTGCTTTATCTGCGTGCTGTTTTTCTTCTTGCTTTCGGAGATTGCGGGCTTCCTGTATACCATAGTGGAGGAAATGAGATACCGATGAAAAGGATAAGGATTATGGCCCTGCCGTGCGCCATGGCGCTCCTGGTTTCCGGATGTGCCGGTACGCTGTCGGCGGCACAGCTCTCGGATACCCGCAAGGAGGCGGTAGCTTATGCCGCGCTGGGCGGTACGGGTACTCTGCAGCCGGATCCGGAGGCCACGGAAGGGCGGACACTGGCCGGAGAGAATGCGTATCTGCAGCTGTATTATCGGGAAAGCAGCGCGGTGGTGTCCATCTTTGACCGGCGCAGCGGGGAATGGTGGCATACGAATCCGGAAGACGGGAGCGACTCCCTGTCGGCTGAGGCACAGTCCCAGATTACCATCGACAGCGTCGATTCCGCGGGTGTCATCCGACATAACACC
>CABQAA010000192.1 GCA_902461995.1 uncultured Oscillospiraceae bacterium
AAGCCGATTTCATTGAAAATCGATAGGGCCCATTTGTCCGGATTCTGTGTGTCCAGACCCGAAAGGGAGACCGTCTGCTCTATCGCAGCGTTCATTGCCGTGTCGGTCGGCTTTGACCATTATTTTACATAGGGCAAAAATCCCGTCCGATTGTTATCGGTCCTCTTCAGGGGCTCTCGGCTTGAAATGCAGGCAGACTTCGTCCTCGGCCCGCCGCTTCACCCGGGGATAGACGCAGTGGCCATCGTGAATCTCGCCGAATCGCCGCCCCATTTTGGCATAATGCCGCCGGTAATGCACACAATCATAGCAGGTTTTTCCGTCATTTTCATCATTCCACCTATATAATGCCACAGATCCTGCCATTGAGTTTTGGCGGGATCTGTGGCATTATACACTGTTAAAGAGGTGATAGATTATGAAATACGAACGCATCCGCAATCTCCGCGAGGACAAAGATTGGACGCAGCAGGATGGGCTGACCGGCTATTTGTCAATCGACGGACTTACGCGGCCTATGAAATCGGCGTCAACAACATGTCTCCAGAGACACTCATCAAACTGACCAGGCTCTATAAAACAAGCGTGGATTACTTGTTGGGCTTGACAGACAATCCCAAACCTTATACCGATTGGCAAAAAGACGCTTAGTCATAACAAAAAATGAATCTCATCAATCCGGACTTGGTCGTGGTCTTCTTTTCAGGAAAACCGGCGATGGCGAGATCTGATCCGACGATATGAAAAGGGCTGCGGCCCTCCGAGAAGATACTCCGCACCGTCCTGGGGATACGGGATGAGCTTCGCCATCCTGATGCTGCTGGTCTCCGCCAAAAAACGGTGACTTTCCTTCCCTTTCGTGCAGAAAACGCCGCGAAACCGAATGGTTTTGCGGCGTTTGTGCTGTTTCGTATCAGGCTTTTCCGGCGTGTTTTTTGATCGCTTCAAAGGTGGCGTCGCTGATGTCGTGCTCCATTTTGCAGGCGTCCTCCGTCGCGGTTTTGCGATCCACACCGAGCGCCATGAGAAATTCCGACAGCATCGTATGCCGTTCATAGATCTTTTGCGCGATCCTCCGGCCCTCACCGGTCAGCGTGAGAAAGCCATCCTCATCCGATTCGACGTATCCGCCCTGTTTCAGAAGGCCGATGGCCCGGCTGACGCTGGGCTTGGAATAGCCCATATACTCCCCCACATCAATAGAACGGACGGCCTGCTTGTTTTGGGACAGTATGAAAATGGTCTCCAGATACATCTCCCCGGATTCCTGTAAATGCACATTAAGACCCCCTTGCAATCGGCGTTGATCTAAACATACCATGAAAGACTGAATTTTTCAACCCATTTGCGATCAACGAGGGCTCTTCCCTCCCCCGGAAATCATTGCCTATTCTGTAAAAAACAGATTCGTTTCCGCCCCAAATGGGAAATGCAGCCTAAATTGTTAAAAACATCTTGACAAACCGGCTGCGGATGCGTATGATAAAGACGGTTAGTGATTGCTAACTGATTATTTCGGCCCGTCAGTTAGCCTGCGCTAACCTTAATGGAAGAAAGGAAGCGTCATGATGCCACTCACATTCGCCAGCATCGGAGAAAACAACATCATCCGCAAAGTCGGGGGCAATCCCGAAGTCAAAAAACACCTCGAGAACCTGGGTTTTGTGGCGGGCAGCCGCGTCACCGTCATCACGACCATGGGTGGCAACATCATCGTCAACGTCAAAGAGGCGCGGGTAGCAATCAGCAAGGAAATGGCACAGAAAATCCTGATTTGAGATCTCAAATAAGCAAAGGAGGATAAGGGTATGCAAACACTCAGGCAGGTGGGAATCGGCCAGACGGTCCGGGTGGTCAAACTCCATGGGGAGGGCGCGGTCAAGCGCCGCATCATGGATATGGGCATCACCAAAGGCACGCAGGTACATATTCGCAAGGTTGCGCCTCTCGGAGATCCGGTCGAGGTCACGGTCCGCGGATACGAGCTCTCGATTCGGAAAACGGATGCGGACATGATCGAAGTGGAATAGGGCGTGCAGGGGGGCTGCCCCCACTTTTTTTGGCAACGAGTTAGCATGTGCTAACCATCAACTTTATAAAAGAGAGGATCAGGCTGTATGGAATGGCGCATTGCCTTGGCGGGCAACCCGAACAGCGGTAAAACGACCCTGTTCAACGCACTCACCGGTTCCAACCAGTTTGTCGGAAACTGGCCGGGAGTCACCGTGGAGAAAAAGGAAGGCAAACTGAAAAAGCACAACGATGTCACCATCGTCGACCTTCCCGGGATCTATTCCCTCTCCCCCTATACGCTGGAAGAAGTCGTGGCGAGACAATATTTGATCGGTGAGCGCCCCGACGCCATCCTGAACATCATCGACGGAACCAATCTGGAACGGAACCTGTATCTGACCACCCAGCTGACCGAGCTGGGCATCCCGGTCGTGATTGCCATCAACATGATGGACGTGGTCAAAAAGAACGGGGATCGGATCGATGTCTCGGAACTCTCCCGGGCGCTCGGCTGCCGGATCGTGGAAATCTCCGCACTCAAAGGCACTGGTATACAGGAAGCCGCACAGGCTGCCGTTGAAGCGGCACAGAACACCAAGACCGTGCCGATGCACACCTTTTCGGGCGTGGTCGAGCACGCGCTGGCCCACATCGAAGAGGCGGCCGTCCACGCCATGCCAGCCGAGCAGCAGCGCTGGTACGCGGTCAAGCTGTTCGAACGGGACAGGAAGGTTCTGGACGAACTGCATCTGGCTCCGGATGTTCTCGATCACATCGAAGAGGATATCCAAGCCGCAGAGGAAGAATGCGACGACGACGCGGAAAGCATCATCACCAATGAACGCTACGTCTACATCGCCTCCTTGCTCAAAGGCTGTTATAAGAAGAAATCCGCCGGCCGGCTCACGGTTTCCGACAAAATCGACCGGGTGGTCACCAACCGATTCGCCGCACTGCCGATTTTCGCCGTGGTCATGTTTCTGGTGTATTTCATTTCGGTGACGACCGTTGGTACCTTCGCAACCGATTGGGCCAACGACGGCGTGTTCGGCGACGGCTGGCATCTGTTCGGAATCGGATCCCCCGCCTATGAGGAAGCGGCGGATGCCTACCGAGAACCCGGCGCGGTCGTGGAGGCGTTTGAATCGGCCGCGGAAGCAGCGGGGATCGATCCCGCCGAAGCCACAACCCTGACCGCCACCGCCTATCTCTATGACGAGGAGGGATCTCTCGAAAAGGAAATCCCGGTCACCTACGCTCAGTATACGGAGGCGGCGGCTTTGGAGGACCCGGAGCCCGCCTCCTACGGCGTCTGGGTCCCCGGCATTCCCGTTCTGCTCGGCGGCTTTTTGGAGAGCGTGGGCTGCGCCGCCTGGCTGCAGGGCCTGCTGCTCGACGGCATTGTCGGCGGCGTCGGAGCCGTGCTCGGATTTGTCCCTCAGATGCTCATTCTGTTCCTGCTTCTGGCGTTTTTGGAATCCTGCGGCTACATGGCGCGCATCGCGTTCGTCATGGACCGGATTTTCCGCAAATTCGGCCTGTCCGGCAAGTCCTTTATCCCCATGCTGATCGGGACCGGCTGCGGGGTCCCCGGCATCATGGCCTCCCGGACCATTGAGAATGAACGGGACCGCCGCATGACCATCATGACGACCACCTTCATTCCCTGCGGCGCGAAGCTGCCGATTATCGCCCTGATTGCCGGTGCCTTGTTCGGCGGTGCCTGGTGGGTCGCGCCGAGCGCGTATTTCATCGGCATTGCCGCCGTCGTCATCTCCGGGATCCTACTCAAGAAAACCCGGATGTTCGCCGGAGAACCCGCTCCCTTTGTCATGGAGCTTCCCGCCTATCACTGGCCGACGGCCGGCAACCTGCTCCACTCCATGTGGGAACGCGCCTGGTCCTTTATCAAAAAGGCCGGTACCATTATCCTCCTCTCCGCCATTATTCTCTGGTTCCTCATGAACTTCGGATTCGAAAACGGCTTCGGCATGGTGGACGACCTGAACCATTCCCTTCTGGCCGTCATCGGCAGCGCCATCGCGTGGATATTCGCCCCGCTCGGCTGGGGCACCTGGGAAGGGACGGTCGCGACCATCACCGGCCTGATCGCCAAGGAAAACGTGGTCGGCACGTTCGGTGTCCTGTTCGGCGGTTTCGATGAGATCGCTGAAAACGGCTGGCAGATCTGGACCAATATGCGGACGGTTTTCACCCCTCTTTCTGCATATTCTTTCCTGATATTCAATCTGCTGTGCGCGCCCTGCTTCGCGGCCATGGGCGCCATCAAGCGGGAGATGAACAGCGCGAAATGGACCGCCTTTGCGATCACCTACCAGTGCGGCTTTGCCTATGTCATTTCGCTGATCGTCTACCAGCTCGGTTCTCTCTTTGCCGGGTCTGGAAACGTGCTCGGGACCATCGTCGCCTTGATTTTGGCCGCGCTGCTGGTCTTCCTGCTGGTAAGGCCCTACAAAGAATCCCCGACGCTTGAGAAAAAGGTCCGTATCCAATAACCGTCCGTCCAAGGAACGAAAGGAGGCTCTTCATGCTGTACTGGCTCGGGAACCATGCGGCAACCATCCTGATCGCGTTCGTCCTGATCGCCGTTATGGCTGCCATTGTCGTCCATTTGGTAAAAAACAAAAAGAAGGGGCAGTCTTCCTGCGGATGCGGGTGCCGGGACTGCCCGATGAGCAGTGCCTGTCACCCCAAAAAATAACGGTAGGAGCCGCGGGACAG
>CABQAA010000193.1 GCA_902461995.1 uncultured Oscillospiraceae bacterium
CCGGGCAGTGCCGGCCGTCGCGTACAACGAAAACCCGAGTTCCCGGAATTTCTTAGCCGTATCCACGATTTCCACCTTATCGCTGTCCCGGACGGTCAGCAGGACGCCGCCTTTCCGTTCCAAGCGGTATCCGGCCGCGAGAAGGCCCTTGTACAGCGCCTCATCCAGCGTGTCCGCGATGCCCAGCACCTCTCCCGTCGACTTCATTTCGGGACCGAGATGGGTATCCACGTTGGTGAGCTTTTCAAACGAGAAAACCGGCACCTTCACCGCCACGTAGGGCGGCGGCGGATAGAGCCCCGTGCCGTAGCCCATATCGATCAGCTTCTCCCCCAGCATGCAGCGGGTGGCCAGATCCACCATCGGCACCCCCGTGACCTTGCTGATGTAGGGCACGGTCCGGGAGGAGCGGGGATTGACCTCGATGACGTACAGCTCTTCCTCGTAGATCAGATACTGGATATTGATGAGGCCCTTGGTTTTCAGAGCCGCCGCCAGCCGCCGCGAGCAATCGACAATGGTGTCCACGAAATCGTCCTGCAGGTTCCAGGCCGGATAGACCGCGATCGAGTCCCCGGAATGCACGCCGGTCCGTTCGATGTGTTCCATAATGCCGGGGATGAGGATCTCCTCCCCGTCGCAGATGGCGTCGATCTCCAATTCCTTGCCCATGAGATACTTGTCGATGAGGATCGGATTCTCGATCCCCTGCGACAGGATGATCGCCATATATTCCCGGACGTCCGCCTCATTGAAGGCGATGATCATGTTCTGTCCGCCCAGGACATAGGAGGGCCGCAGCAGCACCGGATACCCGACGCGTTCCGCCACGTCCAGCGCCTCTTCGGCCGTCATGACCGTGAAACCCTGCGGCCGCTTGATGTGCAGCTCCTCGAGCAGTTCGTCGAAGCGCTCCCGGTCTTCGGCCATATCGATGCTGTCCGCGCTGGTGCCGAGGATACGGACGCCGGCCTTGGAAAGCGCCGCGGTCAGTTTGATGGCCGTCTGCCCGCCGAACGCCACCACAACGCCGTAGGGCTGTTCGGTATGGATGACGCCGAGCGCGTCCTCCGAGGTCAGCGGTTCGAAATAGAGCCGGTCGGCGGTGTCGAAATCCGTGGACACGGTTTCTGGATTGTTGTTGACGATGACGACTTCATAGCCCGCTTCCTTGAGCGCCCAGACTGAGTGGACCGAGGCGTAGTCGAACTCGATGCCCTGCCCGATCCGGATGGGGCCGGAGCCGAAGACGATCACGGTTTTCTTGCCGGACGGATGGGACCGAATAAATGCCTCCGCTTCGTTTTCCTCGTCGTAGGAGGCGTAGAAATAGGGCGTATTGGCCGCAAATTCCCCCGCGCAGGTATCGACCATCTTGTATCCGGGGAAGCGGCGCTGCGGCAGCGGACGGCCCGACAGGGACGCTATGACGCTGTCCGGATAACCCGTCTGTTTGGCTTCGAGATAGAGCGGATCGGTCAGCGGCTCCTTTTTCAGCCGGCTCTCCAGTTCCACGAGGCGGACGAGCTTATACAGGAACCAGGTGTCGATTTTGGTGACGGCGTGGATCTCCTCCGGCGGTATGCCCCGGGACAGGGCCTCGAATACCACGAACAGCCGCCGGTCGTCGCACACGCCGATCCGGCGGCGCAGCTCGTCGTCCGGCAGGGCTTCCAGCTCGGGGGTATGCAGGCTCATATGGGAGATTTCCGCCCCCCGCACCGCCTTCATCAGCGCTTCTTCGAACGTCCGGCCGATGGCCATGACCTCCCCCGTCGCCTTCATCTGGGTGCCGAGGGTGCGCTTGGCGTATACGAATTTGTCGAACGGCCATTTGGGCAGCTTGACCACCACGTAGTCGAGTGCCGGCTCGAAACAAGCATAGGTGGTTCCCGTGACCGCGTTGCGGATTTCGTCAAGGGTATAGCCGATCGCAATTTTGGTGGCCACCTTCGCAATGGGGTATCCGGTCGCCTTGGATGCGAGGGCGGAAGACCGGGACACCCGGGGATTGACCTCAATGACCGCGTATTCAAAGCTGTTCGGCTCGAGTGCAAACTGGCAGTTGCAGCCGCCCTCTACCCCCAGGGCGGAAATGATGGAGAGCGCAGCGGTTCGGAGCATCTGGTATTCCTTATCCGCCAGGGTGACGGTGGGGGCGATGACGATGGAATCCCCCGTATGAACCCCCACCGGATCGAAGTTTTCCATCGAGCAGACGGTGATGACGTTTCCTTTCCGGTCCCGCATCACCTCGAATTCGATTTCCTTCCAGCCCGCGATGCACTTTTCCACCAGGATCTGGCCGATGGGTGACATCCGCAGGCCGTTGCCCGCGATTTCCCGCAGCTCGTCCTCGTCCGCGGCGATGCCGCCGCCGCTGCCCCCCAGGGTGAAGGCCGGACGCACAATCACCGGATACCCGATGTCCCCCGCGAAATCCAGGGCCGCCTGCAAATCCGTCACGACGAGGGAGGGGATGACCGGCTGACCGATTTCCTGCATCGTATCCTTGAAAATCTGGCGGTCCTCCGCCTTGTCGATGGTGGCGGGATCCGCCCCGAGCAAACGGACGCCGTGTTCCTCCAGGAACCCCTCCTTGGCCAGCTGCATGGAGAGAGTCAGCCCTGTCTGGCCGCCCAGGGTGGACAGCAGGCTGTCCGGCTTTTCCTTCAGGATGATCCTCTTGACGGTTTCGGGCGTGAGAGGCTCGATGTAGATCGCGTCCGCCATGGCGCTGTCAGTCATGATGGTGGCGGGATTGGAATTGATCAGCACCACCTCGAGGCCCTCTTCCCTGAGGGCGCGGCAAGCCTGGGCGCCGGCGTAATCGAATTCCGCCGCCTGCCCGATGACGATGGGGCCCGAACCGATGACCAGCACCTTGTGAAGATCCGGATTCCGCGGCATATCACATCGCCTCCTTCATCAGATCGATAAACCAATCGAATAAAAAGCCCGTATCCTGCGGGCCGCCGGCCGCCTCGGGATGGAACTGGACCGAAAAGGCGGGATGGTTCCGATAAAAGATGCCTTCACAGGTGCCATCGTTGCCGTTGATAAACCGCAGGTCGGCGTCTTCCGGCAGGGAGTCCGGAACCACGGCATACCCGTGATTCTGGCTGGTGATGTACACCCGCCCCGTCTGCCTGTCCAGCGCCGGCTGATTGGCGCCGCGGTGCCCGTATTTGAGCTTTTCGGTCCTGGCGCCCGAAGCCAAGGCGAGAAGCTGATGACCGAGGCAGATGCCGAAGGTCGGGATCTTGCGACGAAGCAGGAGACGCAGCTGCTCGATCACACTGGTGTTTTCAGCCGGATCGCCCGGGCCGTTCGAAAGCATCACCCCGTCCGGATGCAGATCCGCTATCTCCCCGGCCGTGGCATTGTACGGTACCCGGATCACCTCACATCCGCGGCAGAGCAGCTCCCGGGTGATATTAGCTTTCGCCCCGAAATCCCACAGCACCACCCGATGCCGGACCGGCCCCTCCGGAGAGGCGGACGCCACGCCGGGACGACTGACCGAGGCGACGGCGTTTTCCACCCGATAGCCGCGCAGAATGGCCTGCTGTTCCTCCGAAAGGTCCGGGGTATCGCAGATCAGGGCGTTCATCACCCCGGATTCCCGGACCAGACGGGTCAGGGCGCGGGTATCGATGCCGTACAGGCCGGGGACGCCGTGCGCTTTTAAAAAGGTGTCAAGCTCCCCCGCACAACGAAAGTTCGAGGGGGCCTGACACCAGTCCCGGACAATATAGCCGCGAAGCGCAGGCGCTTCGTTTTCAAAATCCGCCGGAATAACCCCCACATTACCGATCAGCGGAAAGGTCTGCAGCACGATCTGGCCATAATAGCTGGGATCGGTGAGCGTCTCGAGATACCCCGTCATCGCGGTCGTAAAAACTAGCTCACCGGTGGTGCAGGCGGCAGCGCCGAACCGCTTGCCCTCGAACACCGTCCCATTCTGCAGCACTAAAAACCCCGTATTTCCCATATGCAGCACCCTTTCCCGGATTGGCTTCCGATTAAGCGTTCACCGGTAAATTTGGTCGGCCCGGATCGAAACACCCCCGGATTTGCTGGGAATAGTATAGCGCCATTTCCGGCTCTTGTCAAGAAGAAATGAAAGTTAAACGTTCTGTTCCTGCAATATTTTTTATTTATATCTATATTTTTCGCAAAACCGCGCAGTTTATGCATGTTTCTTTTTCTCTGTTTTCAGTGTAATTGAAATCTTCTTTTCTTTTGGCTATGAGCGGTCTAACCGGAAAACTCGGACGTTTTTCGCAATTCCTCCTATATATAAACCGGCCGAAACTCAGGTTTCGGCCGGTTTGGGGGCCATATCGGATTGCAGGATCGCCTGACACCAGGCCAAGAGCTGCTGAAAGGCCGGGACGACGTCCTGTTCCCGCCCGTCTCTCAGAGCAGCCGCGGTTTGCAGTACCGCGGCGTCGAGTCCCTCGAGATGGCCGAGCAGCTCCCGCTTGGTTTTCCAGTAAACGCCGGTCTGCAAATAGGTGCGATTTTGCAGGATGTAGAAAACCGGCTTGTACATCTCCCGCAGTCCGGCGATATCCCAGCCGCCAGGGTTGTGAATGGCACGGTGACAAAGGGCATGATACAGATTTCCGGCCGACAGCTTCACATACTGCCGCACATCCGTATCGGTATAGGCGGGCACCAGATCGGCCAGCTGGTGCACGAGACGGTCGATGTCGTC
>CABQAA010000194.1 GCA_902461995.1 uncultured Oscillospiraceae bacterium
GCTCCTGGCCCTTGGATGCCATCTGTGCCGAAGCTGCCATACGGGAAAATGCAACTGGGGAATCGCCACACAGGAGCCGGAGCTCGTCAAACGGCTGAACCCCGACATCGGCTCTAAGCGCCTCGTTCATCTGCTGACCGCCTGGCAGCGCGAAATCAAGGAAATGATGGGCGGCATGGGCATCAATTCCATCGAGAGCCTGAAAGGAAACCGGCTGATGCTGCGCGGCATCGGGCTGACGGAAAAAGAACTGGAGATTTTGGGGATCCGGCACGCAGGCGAATAGCCGGCCCCCGACACGGGAGGACACGCTTTATGACACTATCGGCCGAAGGCTTGGATTTCAAAGAGCTGAATGAACGCATCCGGTCGCAGCCGGGGGACGTATGCATCGAAGCGTGCTGCGGACAGCGGTTCATCGGCAGCGGCTTCAAGGAGAAAACCGTGACCATCTGCGGAACGCCCGGCAACGCTCTGGGAGCGTATCTGGACGGGGCCACCATCGAGGTGCGGGGCAACGTACAGGATGCGGTCGGCGACACCATGAACGGCGGCCAGATCATCGTGCACGGCAGCGCCGGGGATGCGCTCGGCTATGCCATGCGCGGCGGCCGGATCCTCGTGCGCGGCAACGCCGGATATCGAACCGGCATCCATATGAAAGAATACGCGCCCGCAAACGGGCCTCTGAAAAGGCCCGTCATCGTCGTGGGCGGCCAAGTCGGCAGTTTCCTGGGCGAATACCTGGCCGGAGGCATCATCGTGGTGCTGGGCATCGGATGCAGCGGTGTCCCTGTCGGCAATTTTACCGGCACGGGCATGCACGGAGGACGCATCTTCATCCGCACGGACACGGCGCCGGCCGGACTGCCCGAACAGGTGGCGGCCGCAGTCGCCGGAGAAGAGGATCTGCGCGATATCCTGCCGGAACTGCACGCGTTTGCCGCGCATTTCAAATTGGATGTTGATCCGCTCGTCAAAGGGCGGTATTATGTACTTAAACCCAATGCGAAAAATCCATATCAGCAGCTATATACGGCCAATTGAGGGAGGATGTCTGCATGAATACCACCGCCGACGACGTGCTGCAGTTTGTCAGGAAAAACGACGTGAAATTCATCCGGCTCGCCTTCTGCGATCCCTTCGGCACGCAGAAAAACATGGCCATCCTGCCGGATGAACTGCCGGATGCGTTCCGGTACGGCGTGTCCTTTGACGCATCCGCGGTCAAAGGCTTTCGGACCGCTGCGCGGTCCGATCTGCTCCTTTTTCCCGATCCGGCCACTCTGACGGTTCTGCCGTGGAGGCCGGGACCGGGACGGGTGGTGCGGTTTTACTGCAACATCCGCCATCCCGACGGCACCCCTTCCGCTTTTGACAGCCGCCATCTGCTCAAAACGGTCGCCGATCGGTGCGCGGGTATGGGCTATGTCTGCAACATCGGCTCCGAGTGCGAATTCTATCTTTTCAAAACCGACGAAGACGGCGACCCCACTGGAACCCCCCTGGACAAAGGCGGATATCTGGACATCGCGCCGCTGGATAAAGGCGAGAATATCCGGCGCGAAATCGCCCTTTGTCTGGCGGAAATGGGCATCCGCGCCGAAAGCTCCCATCACGAGCAGGGGCCCGGACAAAATGAGATCGATTTCAAATGCAGCGACGCACTGTCCGCCGCGGACAATCTGCTGACCTTCAAATCGGTCGTCAAGGCGATCGCGGCACGCAACGGCCTCTTTGCCTCTTTCATGCCGAAACCGCTGCCCGAACATGCAGGCAGCGGGCTGCATGTCAACCTGTCCCTGGCCCGGAACGGGCGGAACATCTTTCAAAACGCCGCCCAAGGCCATTCCGCGGCCGCCGAGAGCTTTATCGCAGGTATTCTGGAGAAAACACCCGACATGACCCTCTTTCTCAACCCGATCGGCAATTCCTATGATCGTCTGGGGCAGTTTGAAGCTCCCCGGTATGTGTCGTGGTCGCATCAAAACCGGTCGCAGCTGATCCGGATACCCGCGGCCGTGGGCGAGAGGGTGCGCATGGAGCTGCGCTCGCCCGATCCGTCCCTCAACCCCTATCTGGCCTTTGCTTTGATCCTGGCGGCCGGGCTGGCCGGAATAGAAGCCGGGCTGCCCCTGCCCCCGGCCGTCGACGCCGACCTGTACACGGCGGACAGCGCGGTTACCGGCGCTCTCGTTCAGCTGCCGGACAGCCTGGAACAAGCGACTGCGCTAGCCGAAAGCAGCTCCTTTGTGCGGCAAACCCTGGGAGACGATCTGCTGACCAGCGTGGCTGCCTGCAAAAAAGCGGAAGCCGCCGCGTACGCCGCCGCTTCTGACAAAGAGGCGTTTTGCCGGGATGCCTATTTCAGCGTTTTATAAAACGGTTTGGATAGCCGGACGGGTGGCGATTATATGGACAGCGCGTTGATCCTCTCCTCCTCCGAAAAAAGCACGGCGTTTTTCGCGGACATGCTGCGCGCCGCTGCCATCGGGCAGATCTCCGCCCTGCAGACGGGCGGAGAAGCCAGACGCCTCCTGATGGAACGGGATTTCGACCTGATCATCATCAACGCCCCTCTCCGGGATGAGACGGGGGAAAACCTCTCCCGTCAGATCGCTTTAAAGGGGATGAGTCAGGTCATTCTGGTGGTCGGCAGCGAACATTTTGAAGAAATTTCCGCCCAAACCGAGGAATACGGTGTGTTCACCGTGGCCAAGCCGACGACCAGAGCCATGTTCTGGGCCGTCCTGAAGCTGGCCAAATCGGCCGTATCCCGCATGCGGCGTATGCAGGAGGAAAACAGCCGGTTAAAACAGCAGATCGAGGATATTCGCCTCGTCGACCGGGCCAAATGCATCCTGATCTCCTATCTCGGCATGAGCGAGCAGGAGGCTCACCGGCATATCGAAAAGCAGGCGATGGATATGCGGACAACCAAGCGGGACGTCGCGGAAGGGATCTTGAAAATGTATGAAAATTGACGACAAACTGACAGAAGAATGTGCCGTATTCGGGATCAGCACCACGGGGAACGACGCGGCCGGAATCACCTATAATGGGCTGCTGTCCCTCCAGCACCGCGGACAGGAAGGGGCCGGCATCGCCGTGGCCCTGGACACAAAAATCCAGTGTCACAAACAGGTCGGCCTGGTCAGCGAAGTGTTTTCTCAGGAGATCCTCGGCGCGTTTCCGCACGCCAAGCTGGCGTTGGGCCACGCGCGGTATTCCACCACAGGCGCAAACTGCATGGAAAATGTCGGGCCCTTTGTCACCGAATATCTGACCGGCCGGATCGCCACCGCGCACAATGGAAACGTCACAAACGCCCGGGAATTGCGGCAGGAGCTGGGTCAGCACGGCCTGGATTTCAGCGCCACGAGCGACAGCGAGGTGGTCTCCTCCCTGATCGCTTACTCCATCACCCAGGAACAGGATACGCTGCGGGGGATCATCGAGGCCGGAAAGCGTCTGCAGGGTGCCTTTTCGCTGGTGGTGCTCAGCAGTGAAAACCGGCTGATCGCCATGCGGGATCCCAACGGATACCGGCCGCTTTGCCTGGGGACCGGCCCCCATGGCATCGCCGTGGCCTCCGAAAGCTGCGCGCTGGACGCCTGCGGATTCACCTTCCTGCGCGACGTGCTTCCGGGTGAGGTGATCGTGATGGAAAACGGCGAACTCACCCATGCGGAAGTGGCACTGCACGACCGGCAGGAGGGGGCCGGACTCTGCATATTCGAGTACGTCTATTTCGCCCGGCCCGATTCGGTGATAGACGGGCTGAGCGTCTACGAAGCCCGTTACCGCATGGGGGCTATATTGGCGGAGGAATACCCCGTGGACGCCGACGTGGTCTGCGGCGTGCCCGATTCGGGATTGGAGGCGGCCATCGGCTACAGCGCACGCAGCGGCATTCCCCTCTCCCCCGGCTTCGTCAAAAATCGCTATATCGGCAGGAGTTTCATCTATCCCACGCAGGATATGCGGGACAGCGCCGTCCGGCTGAAGCTCAATCCGCTTGCCGCCAATGTCCGGGGCAAGCGGGTCGTACTGGTGGACGATTCGATCGTCCGCGGCACGACGAGTGAAAAAATCGTGAAAAGCTTAAAAAAGGCGGGCGCCAAAGAGGTGCACATGCGGATATCCTCGCCCCCCTTCCGCTACACCTGCCATTACGGCACCGACATCGACCGGGCGGACCGTCTGATTGCGAACGCCATGAGCATCGAGGAGATCGGCCGGAAAATCGGGGCGGACAGCCTGGGCTATATCTCCCTGGATGGACTGAAACAAGCCTGCGGAGGCTGCAGGAGGCCGTTCTGTACCGCCTGCTTCACCGGCCATGCAGAACCGTAACCATCCCCACAGCCGCGGACGGCGGCCAGTCAAACCAGGAGCCGATGGGGATTATCCCATCGGCTCCTGGTTTTTCCGTGTCTGCACCGTCAGCGGCGGACGGATCAGCCTGCCTCTTCGGTGTTTTCGAACTGAGAATTGTACAGCTGGGCATAGAATCCGCTCTTGGCGAGCAGCTCCTCATGGCTTCCCTGCTCGACGATATCGCCGTCCTTCATCACGAGGATGCTGTCCGCATCCCGAATCGTGGAGAGGCGGTGAGCGATGACGAAGCTGGTCCGGCCCCGCATCAGGTTATCCATCGCCTTCTGGATCCGCACCTCGGTTCGGGTATCGACCGAGCTGGTCGCCTCGTCGAGAATCA
>CABQAA010000195.1 GCA_902461995.1 uncultured Oscillospiraceae bacterium
ACAGGGCCAGCACCTTTTCGAGTCCCTTGTCCGCCACAAAGAGTACGCCGTCTTCCGCCACGGCGATTCCGGTCGGCTCCTTGAGCACGCCGGTCCCCAGAATCGACAGCAGCTCACCGCCCAGATTGCTTATCACGACACGGGCGTTTCCCGTGTCGCATATGTACAGCCGGCCGTCTGCAATGACCATATCTGCCGGCGCGGCCAGGCTTTCCGTCCCGATTTTGGCAAAAGACCCTGCCGGCCTGTACGCCGTCTGTGTTTCAATATACCGTCCGCTGCGATCGACCGTGATGGATTTATACGCCGTATCCGCGCCGGCAAGCAGGGTGCCGCCCATCAGCAACAGCAGCAGTGTCGTCATACCGACCAGCCGGATTCGTTTCCCCCATCTCCTCAAGTGGCCTTCTCCCCCTTCTCTTTTCATTCGCATTTCGCTCCCACGTCATTTGATCCCGGACTGTGCCATCGTATTCATCACACGGCTCTGCAGCACGATAAACAGCACAATATTGGGAACGATCATGATCAGGGTGGAGGCGGCCGCGATGCCCTGCCCCGCCACACTGTTGGTGTTGGTGGTCAGGGTGCTCATATAAAAGGCCAGGGTTTTGATACCGTCGCTCTCCATATACATGGTAGATGTCTCCACGTTGTTCCAAACCGCCTGGAAGGACAGAATCGCCACCGTGGCCAAGGCCGGGCGGGTCAAAGGCAGGATGATCTTCCGATACACCCGGAAATCTGACGCCCCGTCGATATACGCCGCCTCAATCAGGCTGTCCGGTACCTGGTCGATGAATTGTTTGATTAAGAACAAACCCACCGGCATGACCACCAGAGGAAGGATATGGGCCCAATATGTATTGGTGATGCCGAGAAACTGAATGATCAGATACCGGGGAATCGCCACGGCCACCGATACAAACATCAGGGCGACGTTGTTGATTTCCAGCAGAAGCTTTTTGCCCGGATACTGCATTTTGGAGAGGGCAAAGCCCCCCAAACTGGACAGAAAAACCGTCACCGTCACCACCGCCGTCGATACAATCAGGCTGTTGAATATATAACGGCTGATGGGAATGGCGGAATCCGCTGTGGCGCTGAAAAGCTTTTCAAAATTCTCCAGCGTGGGCTGTTTGACAAAAATCCGGGGCGGAAATGCAAACAGTTCCTCGAGCGGTTTGAATGCATGGTTGAAAATATAGAGGAGAGGCAGAATCATCACAACCGCGATCGGGATCAGATAGGCATAAATCTTGATCTGGCTGCGATGAAATTTGGACGGATTGACATTGGTCGAGGTGTACGCCATGAGGGATCCTTCCTTTCGCGTCGATCGAGTCGTGCCGGACCATCAGTCGCTTTTGAACAGCTTTTTGGCACTTTTTGAAAAGATCCAGATGACCAGGAGCAACACGACGGAAACCGCCGAAGCATAGCCCATTTCATATCGAATGAAGCCATAATCCTGGATGTGATTGAGCATCAGCTGGCCGGCGTATCGGGGAGTCGGATTGGATCCGCTCAGCTGTACGCCAATCGCCCCCTGCTGGAAGGTATTCACAATCGCCATGATGGCACCGAACAGCATCTGCGGCTTCATGGACGGAATCGTGATGTAGAAGATCTCCTGAAACCGATTGCGCATACCGTCGATGGTCGCCGCCTCATACAGGCTTTTGTCCACGTTGAGCAGTCCGGCCAGCATGGCCAGAAACCCTACGCCCATGCTGCTCCAAAGAGCCACGATGATCATCACCGGCATCAGAAACTTTTTCGATTGGAGAAACAGAATCGGCTCGGTAATGACATTGATCCGCATCAGAAAACTGTTGAGAAGCCCCATCTGATCGCCGCTGAACAGCACCCTCCAGATCACGGCCATGGTCGTGCCCGCGGTCATAGACGGAGAATACAGAATCAGCGCCAGAACCGTCCGGGGACCCTTGGAAATCTGGGACAGGGACCAGGCCAGGAAAAAGGAGAGCAAGTATCCCCCCGGCCCCACAATGACGGAGAAGACGATCGTATTGGGGAGGACGTATTTCATAAACGTCTCATCCTGCAAAAGGAGGTTGACATAATTGCTGAGTCCTGCAAAAGAGGGAAACCGGATGGTATCAAAATGCGTAAAGGACAGGACAATGGCCACCAGAACCGGGACCACCACAAAAATGAGGAACAGCAGATAATACGGCGCCAGAAACAAATAGGGGCGCAGCTTGCTTTTTCGCATGACCGTCATCCCTCCTTCTGCGCCTGCCGGTTCGGCAGATCTTCTGCTATGATATAGTCCCGCAGGACCTGACCGTTCTGGATATATCCGAACTCCTCCAGCTTGCGGGTGATTTCATTGCGGGTGTTCTTGACCGCCCCATCTATGGCAGTGCGGACGTTTTCCCCATCGAGAACAACGGCGTTTACGGCGTTGCTCAGTTCCCGTTCCATCATATAATTACCGGGCACCCGCGGCACTTCGACAATCCAATCCAGCATTTCCAGCAGCACATCCCGGTGTTCCTCGTTCCAGGGCAGCTGTGAAAACGCCTCCACGTTTGCAGTGTTCCAGACATACTCTTTTCCGTAAGACGTCTGAAGAGCCGAAGCAAAAGCGCTCTGGGTCTCGGCAGACGTCCACCAGTCCAGAAACTGGAAGGATTCCTGCGGCTTGTCGGTATCGGAAAAGATGATGCAGCTTTTCCCGCCGCCCCCGGTCCATCGCTGGACCTCGCCGCTCTCATCCGCATAGCCGGGATAGGGGGCAATATTCCAGGAGTTGGCGATTTCGGGGGCGGAATTGAGAAGCAGGATATAGCTGTTGAAATCCGAAACCCCGATGGGCAGGAGGCCGCTGCGGAAATGCTGATAAAAACTCCGGACTTCAAAGGGCATATCGTACATGGTGAACAGCTGCGTCATTTCGGTGAAGGCATCCAGCGTCTCCTCCGAATCCAGCCGGATGTCCAGCGCATGATCCCCGTAAAACCGGCCGCCGTTTTGATAAATAAAGGGCACCAGCATGGACAGGGATTTGTTGGAGGTTTCTCCCGCAGCCAGATGAGAACAGAAATCCATACCGTATCGCTTGAGCTGGGGCAGCATCTGCTTGACATCCTGCATCGTGTCCGGAACCGACAGACCCAGCTGGTCGAGGATGTCCGTGCGGTAAAACAGCACATAGAAATTGGTGGTCTCGGGCAAGGCGTAAAGCCCCTGCTCCACCCGGCCTGTATTCAGCAGTCCGGGCTTGAAGCGGGCGGCCACCGTCTCCCAGCCCTCGTACTCTTTCAGATCTTTCAGCGCCCCGCGGACGGCCAGCTCAAAGGGGACGGTATAGGTCACGCTCAATGCCACATCGGGGGCGTTCCCCGCCGCTCTCGCCAGCACCAGCTTATCCTCATCCGACATAATGGATAAATCGGCCTTCAGGCCATACCGTTCATACAAATCGGTATCCGCCATCTCCTGCATGATCTCCACATACAGGCGGGAGCGGCTGACCCACACCTGGAGATTGTCGCCCTCTTCCGCCTCCGCGGCTTCATAGGTCTGCACGAAGAAGGAATAGAAAAAGCGGCGGATCCCCTCCCACAATTTTTGAAAGAACCCTGTGTTCCCGGGCAGATCGTCCGAATTCTGATACAGAAAGATCTGATCCAGGGCCAGCGGACTGTTGTAGAGGTTTTCCAGCACATTCGCCAGATACTGTCCAACCGAGTTTTTCCCCTGGTACAGCTCGCTCAGGCGTTTGGGCAGGTCGTTTGGCCGTTTCGCCAGGGATATCAATTGCTTACGGGCCACCTGCAGGGCTGAGAACTCCCCGATCTCCCGGGCGTCAGGGTTGAACGCATGCAGTTCATCATACAATACCCCGAGGCGATCCGCCCAGCCGAGCAGCGTCTCTTTCAGACCCGGTATGTATTCGTCCAGCTCAAAATCCCTGTATTTTTGAGTGTTGTTTCCCGTAAGTTTCAAAATCTGCAGCGACAGGTCATCGATCTCACTGATAATGGCGCCGATCTCATCGATCACCGGGGCCATATTTTCCAAATTCACCGAAAGGGCCAAGGTATAGGTGGTCCCCGCCTCGAGGTAGACCGCGACATTTTCGCCTGTTTCCGGATCGACCACCGTTTGGTTGCAGAAGGACTTACCATAGGGGAACGCCACATTTTCAAAAATCGGGGACCGGCATTCTCCATCGATGGTCACCCGTCGAAAAACGGGAAAATCGGATTTGCTGCTCTGACGATAACGGAATCCCATATAATACCAGCCGCTCGTCGGTACGGTAAACTGATACCCGACCTCCTGCCCCCCCTCGGAGAAAGCGGCTCCGGCAAGCATATTGAGACGCGAACGTTTGGCCTCATAGGGGGTCAGGTCCACATTGAATTCCGCCGCCGGACGGATGGTAACGTCGTTTTTAAAGTCCAGGCGTTCCGCCTCGATGACCGTGAATCCATCCCCCTCCGGCAGTCCGGAGGCCTGTTCCGCCGCTTCCGGCACCGCAAGCAGGGTCAGCTTCCCGATCAGGATGTTCCCCTGTCCGCAGTTAAAGGTCAGAATATGGCGTCCGGCGGTCAGCTCGAGCAGAAACGGCCCATTCGTCAGCCCCGAAGAGTCCCGGATCATTTTCCGGTTCCATTCTTCCACCCGAACCGATTCCGGCACGATTTCATTATCGTAGCGGTCGGTGGGGAAATCCCCCTC
>CABQAA010000196.1 GCA_902461995.1 uncultured Oscillospiraceae bacterium
AGGTCGCGCAGCGGCTCAATTATGCCAGCGTGCAGTCCTTCAACAAGGCGTTTAAACGAACTATGGGTTGTCCTCCCACCGATTATATGAAGCAATGTGAAGGGGAGGCTGCCGCGCCTGCGGAAAGAGAGGAATGACCGATGCCCATCCGAAAACGAGGTCCGATGCTGATCAAACGGGCTTTCGGGCTGTTTCTGGCCGCGGTTTTGTGCATAACGGCGGTCCCCGCCGCACTCGCGGAAGAGGATCCCGTGACGGAGCCTGCCGCAGCTGAGAATCCCGCCGCGGAAGACGCGGACAGCTATTACGCGTATTCCCAGCGGTATGCGGAGGTTCCCTACGCCGCGGAGCCGTTGGTTCTCGAGGCGGGGACGGCGGAACTGAAAAACGGGGCAGAACGGCTCTCCTCCTACGAAGGCAAGGAAGAGGCGATCCGTCTGGAGAGCGGGGGATCCGCCGCCTGGACGTTTACGGTGCCCGCCGATGCGCGGTACATCCTGGTGCTGCAGTACAGGGCGCTGGAAGGAAAAGGGCAGAACATCCCGGCGGCGTTTTCGATCGATGGGGAAACACCTTTTTCCGGAGCGGATTCCGTCACACTCAAACGGGTGTGGAAGGACGCCACCGCCATCAAACAGGATGGCCGGGGAAACGATCTGATCCCGAAACAGGAGGAGGTCTTTGCCTGGCAGGATGCCAGCCTCAAAGATCTGACGGCCTATATGTCGGACCCCTTCGCCGTCTTTCTGGCGGCGGGGACTCATACCATCGAACTCTCCCTGCCCGAGGACGGCATTGCCGTCAGCCGCCTGACATTGGAGGGCGCGGAGGAACTGCCTACTTATGCGGAGGCTCTGCGCAGCTATGAGGCTCAGGGGCTGCAGCCGGTGGGAGACATCTGCCTCGATTACCAGGCGGAGACGACCACCTTGAAATCCGACCGCACCATCTATCCGGTTTACGACCGGGCCAATGCCTCGACCGTGCCCAATGACCCGGCCCTGATCAAGCGCAACATCATCGGACAGAGCAACTGGGCGGATTCGGGCATGTGGGTCTCTTATACGATCGATAATGTGCCGCAGGCGGGGCTGTACCGCCTGACCCTGAAATACCGGCAAAATACCCAGCTTGGCATGTCGGTTTTCCGGAACATCTATATCAACGATGTGATTCCGTATGCCGAGATGAAAAACGTCCGCTTTCCCTTCGGCTTCGGCTGGCAGAACCTGACGGTTTCGGACGGGGAGGGAACCCCCTGCCTGGTCTATCTGAAGGAGGGGAAAAACACCGTTTCGCTGGAAGTGACGGTGGGCGGCTGGGCGGAGGTGCTGCAGGCGGTCGGTGACGTGACGGTGGATATGAACACCCTCTATCGCCGGATCATCATCGTCACCAGCACCAATCCCGATCCCTACCGGGACTACAGCCTGGAAAAGGAGATCCGGGACCTCCGGGAAACGCTGGAGGAACTGCGGGACCGGCTGAGCCGCCTGGCGGATCAGTTCGACGCGATCAACGGAAAAAAATCCAGTCAGTCGGAACCTCTGCGCCGGGTGGCCGAGCAGCTGGGCGAGTTTGCCAAAAAGCCCGCGGTCATACCCCAGAGACTGAGCCGGTTCCGGGAGAACGTGGCTATGATTTCCGAATGGCTGCTCAGCAACAAACAGCAGCCCCTGGAGCTGGACTATTTTCTGCTCCATGGGGAGACGGCCAAAATCCCTTCCCCAAAAGGAAACTTCTGGGACAATCTGGTCTTCGGCTTTAAGCAGTTCCTGGCGGCGTTCAGCGATGATTACGATTCGATGGCCGACTGGGATGAGGGTACGAAGGACGTTATCACCGTCTGGACCACAGACGGACGGGATCAGGCGCAGGTTTTAAAAGACCTGATCGGTGACCGTTTCACGCCCGAGACCGGCATCCAGGTCAATTTGAACCTGGTGCAGGGAGGACTGGTGGAGGCCACCTTGTCGGGCAACGGGCCGGATGTGGCTGTCGGCGTCGCCCGCGGCCAGCCGGTCAACCTGGCCAGCCGCCGGGCGCTGACGGATCTGTCTCAATTTGACGGGTTCGAGGACGTGATGAAGCGGTTTTCCGCCGACGCGGGCCTGCCCTACCGGTATCAGGGAGGCACCTATGCCCTGCCGCTGTCCCAGATCTATCTCGTGATGTTCTACCGGACCGATATTCTGGAGGAGCTGGGGATGAACCCGCCACAGACCTGGACCGAGGTGTTCGATGACGCGGCGATCCTGCAGCGCAAAAACATGACGGTGGGGCTGCCCTACACGGCGATCACCGCCTCTGGGGCGGTCGATCTGGGAGTGGGGGCCAAGGACCTCTTCCCCACCCTGCTGATGCAGTACGGGGGCCGGTATTACAACGACGAGCTGACCGCCACGGCCTTAGACAGCGCGGAAGCGCTCGCCGCCTTCAAAACCTGGACCAGTTTTTACACAAAATACGGGTTTGACCTGAGCTACGATTTCAACACCCGTTTCCGCACCGGCGAGATGCCGATTGCCGTCGCCTCATATGCCATGTACGGCACCCTGGCTGCCGCGGCGCCCGAAATCCGGGGGCAGTGGGCCATGACCCTGGTCCCCGGCGTGGAAAAGGAGGACGGCACTATTGACCGTTCCGGCGGGGCGTCGGGATCCGCCGCTGTCCTGTTCGAAAACGCGGACAATACGGAGGCCTGCTGGGCGTTCCTGGAATGGCTTACCCGGACCGACGTGCAGGCGGATTTGGGAAATTCCATCGAAAGTCTGTTGGGGCCCGCTGCCCGCTCCGCCACAGCCAATCTCGAGGCATTTGAACTGCTGAACTGGAGCCGGGAAGAGGCCCGGGTCATCCGGGAACAGCGGGCGTATGTCCGGGAGGTCGAAGAGCTTCCCGGCAGCTATTTCACCTCCCGCTGTCTGGATAACGCCTTCCGGGATGTGCTTTACAACAACCGAAACCCCCGCGTGGCGCTTGAAAAAGAGAATGCGACCATCAACCGCGAACTCGAGCGCAAACGTATTGAACTCGGCAAATGACGGGCCGATCCGGAACCGACCCGACCGCGAAAGGGCGTGAATCACCATGCTGAAACTGCAGCGCCGTCCCAAGGAAAAGCTGTCCAAGCGCCTGAAGGAAAGCCGCGTTCCCTATCTTCTGATGGCGCCGTATATGATCCTGTTCATTCTGCTGACGGTCATACCGGTGGGGGCGTCCATCGCGCTGAGCTTTACCTATTTCAATTTGCTGGAAGCGCCCAATTTCGTGGGATTGATGAATTACGCGCGGATGTTTTTAGACGACGAAGTGTTCTTAAAGGTGCTGAAAAAAACCCTGCTGTTCGCCTTTATCACGGGGCCGGTCAGTTATCTCGTATCGTTTTTCTGCGCGTGGCTGATCAACGAATTTGGGCCACGGCTCCGGTCGGTGTTCACTCTGGCGTTCTATTTCCCCGTGCTCTCGGGCAATCTGTACGTGATCTGGAATTACCTCTTTTCCGGAGACCAGTACGGCATCATCAATAGCACGCTGCTGAACCTCGGGGTCCTGCAGGACCCTGTCCAGTGGCTCAGCGATCCGAAAACCATGCTGGGTGCGCTGGTGGTGGTACAGCTCTGGTCCAGCTTCGGCGTCGGGTTCCTGACCTTTATCGCCGGCTTCCAGGGAATGGACAAGAGCCTCGCAGAGGCCGCGGGCATCGACGGGGTGAAAAACCGCTGGCAGGAGCTGTGGTACGTGACCCTGCCCTCGATGGCACCCCAGCTGATGTTCAGCGCGGTCATGCAGATCTCGGCGTCTTTCAGCGTGGGCGGCCTGGTCCAGTCCCTGGCCGGATTTCCCACCACCCAGTACAGTGCCGATACCCTGATCACCTACATGCTGGACGTGGGGCTGGTGCGGTATGAAATGGGATATGCCTCCGCCATTGCGGTATTCCTGTTTCTCATGATGCTGTTCTGCAACTTCGTCGTCACCCATCTGCTCCGCCGCTTCAGCGCGGAATAGGCCGAAAAAAGCGGGGCGACCGCTCGGAAAGGCGTGAAAAAGAGCTGTGACCAAAGGGATATTCAAACGGAGCGTCAACCGGTCCATCGGCGGCAATATCGTCGTCTTCCTCTTTGTCCTGGCGCTGGCCTGCTTCATGGTGCTGCCGCTGGTGTACGCGGTCAGTTCCGCGTTCAAGCCGTTGGATGAGATCTACATATTTCCGCCCCGTCTTTTCGTACGGCGGCCGACTCTTGACAATTTTGTGCAGCTGGGGCTGCTGACCGGCTCCTTCTGGGTGCCGCTCTCGAAATATGTATTCAACACCATCTTCATCAGCGTGGCCGTGACGGGCGGACACCTGCTGCTGTCCACCATGGCGGCGTATCCGCTCGCGAAGCTGCGCTTTGTAGGGCAGAAGCCCCTGAGCAGCCTGATTAAGGTGTCACTGCTGTTCTCGGTGTCCGCGATGATGATTCCCCGGTATATCGTCATGTCGAATCTGCACATGATCAACACCTATTGGGCGCTCATTCTGCCGCAGGTGCAGTCGGCCCTGGGGCTCTACCTCATGCAGAATTTCATGAGCCAGATCCCCGACGAAATGCTGGAGGCCGCCCGCATCGACGGCGCGGGCGAGCTGAAGGTCTACTGGCGG
>CABQAA010000197.1 GCA_902461995.1 uncultured Oscillospiraceae bacterium
ATCTGGAGGACGCCCCGCTTCTTTTACAGCGTTTGAAGGTAACGGTCGATCTGCCGCTGATTTTTCAGGACGACCGTTTTATCTAGATACCGGCCGCGTATCTCACGATACCGGCGGCGGATCGGTCCCGTACGGCCTTTATAGAGAATCCACCAGAGAAACTCCCGGTCCATTTTTTCCTGACAGCCGGCCGCCATGTCCTCTCTTGTGGTGCCGCGGTACCGGACATACCGCCGGACGGCACGGATCAGACAGGCGGCGCGGGACAGATTCAAAAACAGGATACGATCCGCCTGTTCAAGACGCTCTTCCTGAAAAAAGCCACGGTAATTGCCGTCGATCACCCAGTCATCCTGCTGCATGAACTCCGCCGCAATCGCCCGCGCCTCTTCCCGGTTTCTTTCCTGCCAGCCCGGGCAGAACTGCACCGTGTCCAGATGGAGAAGCGGGATCCCGTACACCTCTCCAAGCCGTTTGGATACCGTCGATTTGCCGCTGCCGCTGTACCCAATGACCGCAATTTTCATGTTTCTCTCCTCCTCTCCGGAACCGTCGGCCGATGACGAAAAAGACACCCGCGTGCGGCATGGCCGGCAGGTGTCTGGGATATGGCTATCCATTTCGCTGCGCATAAAGAAACGCCTGTACGTCTCTGCAGAGCAGCAGGATCAAACAGGAGCACAGAAAAACGGCCATGCGGGCAACCATGACGACCGCGGGAAGCGGACTCAGCACCGCCGCCGTATAAAAACCGCCACCCAGCGGCACAGAAGGGAAATAAAGTCCGCCTTGAATCAGCATATACAGGGACAGCAGCGTTCCCACTCCGAACCCGACCGTCAGCACTCCCCGGATTCCTCTCACGCCGAGATACAGGGAGACGGCTAAAGCGGACGAAAACAGGATGGAAAACGACCAGCGATATTCCTGCGCGACAAACAGCCCGTCAAGGATCATGGCGGCCGCAATCATCCGGGTGAAAAGCTCACCCCGGACAAAACGCCGGCGCTGCCGGTTTTCAAATATTCTGAGTGCCCGTTCCTGTTCCCAGGTCTTTCCGGCAACGCCCATTCGAAAGCCCCCTCAGCAGGACATCCCGCCGTCCGGACTCCGTGTATCACACGTTGAACCGGAACAGCACCACATCGCCGTCTTTCATCACATAATCCTTGCCCTCCGACCGGACCAGGCCCTTCTCCTTGGCGGCGGCCATCGAACCGCAGGCGATCAGATCGTCATAGGCAATAACCTCGGCGCGGATGAAGCCCCGCTCGAAATCGGTGTGGATTTTTCCCGCCGCCTGGGGCGCCTTGGTCCCGCGGCGGATGGTCCAGGCCCGCACCTCGGGGGTTCCCGCCGTCAGGTAGGAAATCAGGCCGAGCAGGCGATAGCTCGCCTGGATCAGCCGATCCAGGCCGGAATTCTCCAGCCCCAGTTCGGAGAGGAACAAGGCCTTCTCCTCCGCGTCCATGTCGGCGATCTCCGCTTCCATTCTGGCGCAGATGGGCAGCACCTCCGCGTGCTCGGCCGCGGCCTGTTCCGTAACCCGGCGATAATGCGGATTCGCACCAGCGCCCTCGCCCGCGAAATCCGCCTCGCTGAGATTGGCAGCGTAGATGACGGGTTTCGCCGTGAGCAGATGCACCCCCGCAAGCAGATCTTCCTCTTCCGGCGTCATGTCCACCGTCCGGGCCGGCAGTCCTTTTTCCAGCGCCGCATACACCCGCTTCAGGAAATCCACCTCGGCGCCGAGGGATTTGTCCCCCTTCATCGCCTTGACAGTCCGATCGATCCGCCGCTCCAGCATCTCCATATCGGCGAAAATCAGCTCCAGGTTGATCGTTTCCATATCCCGGGCCGGGTCGACGCCGCCGTCGACATGGATGATATCGTCGTCCTCAAAACAGCGGACCACGTGGACAATGGCGTCCACCTCCCGGATATTCGCTAGGAACTGGTTGCCGAGCCCCTCCCCCTTGCTTGCACCCTTGACCAGGCCCGCGATATCGACGAACTCGATGATGGCCGGGGTGATTTTCTGGGGATCGTACATCTCGGCGAGCTTTTGGAGCCGCGCATCGGGGACCGCTACCACCCCCACATTGGGCTCGATGGTGCAGAAAGGATAATTGGCACTCTGGGCGCCGGCGTTGGTCAGGGCGTTGAACAGGGTGGACTTGCCCACATTGGGCAGGCCCACGATTCCGAGTTTCACGATCGAATCTTCCTTTACCTTCTATTTAACCGCATCCGGAAGCCGGACGGCCGGACGAAAGCTGCCGCACCGTCAGTCTTCCGCGTCTCGGCCGCAGCACTTTTTGTATTTCTTCCCGCTGCCGCAGGGGCAGGGATCGTTGCGCCCCACCTTTTGGGCGGCCGTCTTCTTGACGGTGCGGGGACGGTCGGTACCGTCCGCGGAGGTCGCGGTCGGCTTGGCCACCTGTTCCCGCTTCGGTTCCTCCTTGGCACGAATCTGAACCGTGAGCATCAGCCGGGCGGTATCCTCGCGGATGGACGCAATCATCTGATCGAACATATCGAACCCTTCCATCCGATACAGGACCACCGGGTCCTTCTGCCCATAGGCGCGCAGATGGATGCCCTTGCGCAGCTCTTCCATGTTGTCGATATGATCCATCCAGTACCGGTCGACGGTTTTGAGCAGGACGACCCGCTCCAGCTCCCGCATCAGCTGGCCGCCGTAGTTGGTCTCCTTTTCCTCGTAGATCTTCATCGCCCGGTCGGTGAGAGCCTCGGAGAGCTCATCGCGCTCCAGATCCTCGATCTGCTGCGCATTGTAATGGAAATCGGACTCAGTGGACAGCCAGCCGGCGTAGTACTCCCGCAGGCCGTCGAGGTTCCACTCGCCGTGATCGTCGCCCGTGGTATACTGGGCAACGGTGGCGCCGATCGATTCCTTGATCATCCCCACAATGGATTCCCGGACGTTCTCGCCGTCGAGCACCTTGTCCCGCTGCGCGTAGATCAGTTCGCGCTGGCGGTTCATGACGTCGTCGTACTGGAGCACGTCGCGGCGGATGCCGAAATTGCGTTCCTCCACCTTGCGCTGGGCGCTTTCGATGGAATTTGTGAGCATCTTGTTTTCAATGGGCGTATCCTCATCGATGCCGAGCATCTCCATGAGGCTGTTGATCCGCTCACCGCCGAACAGGCGCATCAGATCGTCTTCGAGCGACAGATAGAAACGGGACGCACCCGGATCCCCCTGACGGCCCGACCGGCCGCGCAGCTGGTTGTCGATCCGGCGGGATTCGTGCCGCTCGGTGCCCAAAATGAACAGGCCGCCGGCCTCCTTGACCGCTTCCTCCTCCGGACGGATTTCTTCCTTGTATTTTTCCTCAAGCTCCTGGAACGTTTTGCGGGCGTCGAGAATTTCCTGGTTGTCGGTTTCCCCGAATCCGGTCGATTCCACGATCAGTTCTTCCGGGAAGCCGAGGCGGCGCATCTCCGCCTTGGCGAGATATTCCGCGTTGCCGCCCAGCTTGATGTCGGTACCGCGTCCGGCCATGTTGGTCGCGATGGTGACGGCGCCGAATTTACCGGCCTGGGCGACAATTTCCGCTTCCTTCTCATGGTATTTCGCGTTGAGCACCACATGGGGGATGCCCTTCTGCTTCAGCAGCTTGGACAGGTGCTCGGATTTTTCGATCGAGATGGTGCCGACCAATACGGGCTGGTTGCGTTCATGGCATTCGGCAATCTGCTCGATGACCGCATTGAACTTGCCCTTTTCGGTTTTGTAAATCACGTCAGGCAAGTCTTTTCGGACCATCGGCCGGTTGGTGGGAATTTCGACCACGTCCAGCTTGTAGATCTGCTGGAACTCGGTCTCCTCGGTTTTGGCCGTACCGGTCATGCCGGAGAGCTTTTTATAGAGGCGGAAATAGTTCTGGAAGGTGATGGTCGCGAGAGTTTTGCTCTCGCGCTCAACCTTGACGCCTTCCTTGGCCTCAATGGCCTGATGCAGCCCCTCGTTATAGCGGCGGCCGAACATCAGACGGCCGGTGAATTCGTCAACAATGATGACCTGCCCGTCCTTAACCACATAATCGACGTCTCTTGTCATGACGCCCCGGGCCTTGATCGCCTGGTTGATGTGGTGGAGCAGGGTCACGTTGTCGGGATCCATCAGATTTTCGACGCTGAAGGCCTGCTCCGCCTTTTTGACGCCCGACTGGGTCAAGGTCGCGGTGCGGGCCTTTTCGTCCACGATATAATCTCCGTCGACGGTATCCTGCTCTTCCTTGGTGTCCATTTCCTTGATTTTGGTGATTTTCAGGCCTTTGGCAAAATGGTCCGCCTGCTGGTACAGGTCGGTCGATTTGTCGCCCTGACCCGAAATGATGAGCGGAGTCCGCGCCTCGTCGATGAGGATGGAGTCGACTTCGTCCACAATGGCGAAGTGATGCGGCCGCTGGACCTTGTTTTCCTTGTAAATTACCATGTTGTCCCGCAGATAGTCGAAGCCCAGCTCGTTGTTGGTACCGTATGTGATGTCGGCGGCATACGCTTCGCGGCGGGCGTTGTTGTCCAGATCGTGGACGATCAGCCCCACGCTCAGCCCCATATAGCGGTAGACCTTGCCCATCCATTCGCTGTC
>CABQAA010000198.1 GCA_902461995.1 uncultured Oscillospiraceae bacterium
CCCGCCACCGTTTTTATCGGTTATGTCTTTACCTTGTGCATGTCGAGCTGGGCCATGACCAGGCCGTAATAAATCCCTTTCTGTCGCATCAGCTCATTGTGGGACCCCACTTCGGCAACGCGGTGTTTGTCGATGACCACGATGCGGTCCGCCTCTCGCAGAGTCGACAGCCGGTGGGCGATTGCAAACGTGGTGCGCCCCTTGATCAGGCGGCCGAGAGCCTCCTGGATCTGATATTCCGTTTCGGTATCCAGGCTGCTGGTCGCCTCGTCCAGGATGAGCAACCGCGGATTGTGCAGGATGGCGCGGGCAATCGAGATCCGCTGCCGCTCCCCTCCCGACAAGGTGTATCCCTTTTCACCGACATAGGTATCGTACCCATCCGGCAGTTTGCTGATAAACTCATGTGCATTGGCCATTTTGGCCGCTTCGATAACCTGGCGCTCATCTGCAGCCGGATTCGCATACCGGATGTTGTCGAAAACCGTTCCGGAGAAGAGGAAAGTCTCCTGCAGCACAACGCCGATCTGGCTGTGCAGACTCTGCCTGGAGAGCGCCGCAATCGGCCGGCCGTCGATCCGGATCTCGCCGTCGTCCACCTCATACAGTCGCATGAGCAGATTGATGATGGTGGATTTGCCGGCACCGGAGGAGCCGACCAGTCCGATCATTTCCCCCTGCCGGACCGACAGGTCGATCCTCTCCAGGACGGGTTCGTAGGAACGGTATCCGAAGGTGACGTTCTCGAGATCCACGTTTCCTTCAATGGGATGGTCTTCACTGTCCGGCCGATCCTGGATATCTGGCTCCTCATCGAGAATATCGTAAATACGCTCCAGGGAATTGACCAGCCAGACCAGCATCCGGGGCAGGCGGGAGACATAGCCGAGCGGACCGTACAGCATGCCGGTATACGCCAGAAACTGGATGAGCTGTCCGGGGGTCATGGTCCCGTCCAGGACATGGACGCCGCCGAAATACATGACGAAATAGGTGCCGGCCGTCATCAAGATGGTTACGAAGGGATAGAGCGTCGCCCAGAAGATTTCGTTGCGTCTCTGGATCTGCTTCAGACGTCCCGCGGCTTCACGGAAACGCTCGGTTTCGCGTTTTTCCTGACCGAAGGACTTCACCACCCGGATGCCGGAAATGACATCCTGTAATCGATCATTGAGCCGGTCGTCAACGATCCACTGCTGCCGGAAAATCCGGTGTTCTTTACGATGGAAAAGCCGGACAAGCAGCATCGCGAGAGGCGCGAACATCACGGCAAACAGCGCCATTTTCCAGTTCATGATGAACATCAAAATCAAGGCACCCACCATGGTGAAGAGATTGGTAAACATCTGCGCCATGGTCTGCTGCATAAACTCCCGCACCCGATTGGTGTCCTCCACCGTCCGGTTCATCAGTTCACCTGCCTGCCGGATATTCAAAAAAGACAGGGACAGCTGATTGATCTTGTGAAAGACGCGGGCCCGCAGATCCCGGCTGACCCGGGTGCCCAGATGGTTGCTCCACAGGGTGTTGCTGATATTCAGCGTGATGATAATCAGGGTCAGCACCAGCATGATGCCGAAAAAGCGGGCTACATCGGCCAATGTTCCGGTCGCAGGGCGCAGCACATTGTCGATAAAATCGCGCTGGATAAACTGGATACCGACGTTGATGACGGCTACGACGCCGGTCAGCACGGTCAGCAGAAGAAGCGGAAGCGTGTACCGGCTGCACAGATCCCAGTAATGCTTCAGCCCCAGGCCCCGTCCGCCGTCGCATTTTGGGCACAGGGATGCCCCCGGCAAAATGCGGCCGCATTTTTCGCAGTGAAGCTCCCGCTCCCGGCTCTTCACCTGACGGTCGATCCCGTCGGCAAAGAGCGTGGCCCCCTTAGCCACATAGGAAATCCGCACCATATGCCGCATGGTAAACCGGCAGAGAAAGCGCTCCCCGCCATTTTGCCGGACGAGCAGCAGCCCGCAGTCGACCTGAGGCGAACAGACAATCTCAGTTCCCTTTTGCAGCGGGACCTCATCGAGCACCTGTCCGTTTCCAAGGACGAGCAGGTGCTCTTTGGTTACGGCGAGATATCCGTCCCGCAGCAGCGTCCCGTCCGGCGTCAGATCGTAGGGAACGCAATACCGCACAGCCTGTGGATCGATCCCCGTAAGCGCGGCTGCCCATGCGGGCAGGGTGTATTGTAACTTCATGGAACCTCCCCCCTCTATTCTTCACACGGTTCCGTTAAACAAACAGATCCAGCATCTTCAGTTCCCGGGCGGTCATCCGGCCGATATCCGGGATTTCAAAGCGGTTGCCGTCCAGATCGTTGATGAGATACCGGTCTTTTCCGATCGGATAGACATTGCCGCCTCCCATCCGCACGGTAAAGCGGCAGGCACCCCGGTCGGTCTCGGTGTCCCAATAGGAAAAGCCGTTCTCCTCCTTGATGCTGTGGATACGATGGATCACCGGCGTAAAATACCGCAAAGCCATCTGTTCCTCCAGCATCTCCCGGATCTCGTCTGGCAGCCGTGCGATATCCTCGATCAGCCCGATCTCCCGGCCGTCCGCTTCGGGTTCCCGGACGGAGATATAGTGATCCGGATCGGAAAACGGAAAGCAGCGATGGATGGACACCCGGGGGAATTCCCGCATCGTTCCGTCTGGTGCCGTGTAGCGCAGGCGGACGAATCCGCCCTCCGTTCGTTCAAAAACCGCGTTATCGGGGGTGATGGACCGGATGGCGATCATATCCGCGACGGCTTTCTTTTCCTGTTCCAGAATGTCGATTTCAGGGCACATAGCGTTCCCTCCCTAAAGGCTTCTATTTGGCATTATTTTTACAAAAACACTGAAAGACCTTATTCAATTCCCCGCATGGCGAGGGCCTTGGTCTGCAATTGCAGCAGTTTGTAATACACGCCCTGTTTTACCACCAGCTCGGCGTGGGTGCCGCTTTCCACCAATTCGCCGTTATCCAGCACGATCAGATGATCGGCCCCCCGCAGGGTAGACAGGCGGTGGGCGATGGAAATCGTCGTCCGGCCTTTGACGAGCTGGTCCAGGGAATCCTGGATAGCGCGCTCGGTCTCGGTATCCACCGAGGCGGTCGCTTCGTCAAGAACCAGGATCTGCGGATCCGCCAGGATCGCCCGGGCGATCGAAAGGCGCTGCCTCTCCCCTCCCGACAGATCCCGGCCGCCCGAACCGATCACGGTGTCATACCCGTGGGGCAGGCGGCAGATGAACCCGTGCGCGCTCGCGGCAACCGCGGCCCGCACAATTTCGTCCTTGGTCGCGTCCGGCTTCGCATAGGCTATGTTTTCGGACACGGTCCCCATGAAGATGTAGGTCTCCTGGCTGACCATCGCCACGGCACCCCGCAGGGAGGAAAAGGCGATGTCCCGGATGTCGATCCCGTCCAGCCGGATCTCCCCTTCGTCCGCGTCGTACAGACGGGAAATCAGATTGACCAGGGTGGACTTTCCGGCCCCGGATTTTCCGACGATCCCCAACATTTCTCCCGGCTTGACCTCGAACGAGACCTTCTTGAGGACCGGTTTGTTGGGTTCATAGCTGAAGGACACATTGGTAAGGCGGACGCCGCCTTTCAGTTCCAGCTTTTTCGCATCCGGCTTTTCCACAATGTCGGGCACGGCATCGATGATTTCAAACACCCGCTGCGCGGCGTTCATGCTGCTCGACCACCAGCGGAACACGTCGGAGAAAAAGATCATCGGCCCCTGCATCATGACGAGATAGTTGACAAACGTGATCAGCTTGCCATAGGTGAAATCTCCGGGACCGGCCAGGATGATTAAGGCTCCCACCCCCCACACCAGCAGAGTGGGGATTTCTTTGGCCAGACCATAAGCAACGTCGAACCGACTGCCATACCGCACCGCTTTCATCTCCGCCGCCCGCAACTGATCGTTGACCTTCCGGAAACGGATGTTTTCATGTTCCTCCTGTCCAAAGGCCCGGACCACCCGGGCACCGGTGAGGTTGTCGTTAAGCAGCGAATACAGCGACCGCACCGTGCGGGAACGGCGGCCGTTCGCGTGCCAGTACCGCGGAAGCAGCAGGTAGCTGACCCAAAAGAGCGGCGGCAGCATGAAGAGTGCGACCAGCGCCAGCCGCCAATCCATCTGAAACATGAGAACGGCGGAAAACAGAAAGGTAAGGACATTGAAGATCAGATAGGGCAGACCGTCGATAAAGAACTGCATCACCTGCCGGGCGTCCCCGTTGACCCGCTGCATCAGGCTGCCGGTCTGGCGCCGGGTATAAAAACCGATGGACAGGCGCTGCAGAGATTCGAAGACCTTTTCCTTTATCTTACAGACGATCCCCGGCACCATATAGGCGGTCATCCGGCCGTGCAGGATCCCGGTCAGATTTTGCAGCAGCTTCGCGGCCGCCGACGTCAGGACCAAAATCAGCAGGATCAGAGTGAAATTCCCAGCCATGCCGAGAGAGGCCGCCAGATCCTCATCCCGACCGAGCACCCGGTCATACAGGAGTGACCCGCTCAGATAGGGCAGGAAGGCGTTGAACAGGCCGGACAGGGCCACGCAGAGCAGCATGACGGCCA
>CABQAA010000199.1 GCA_902461995.1 uncultured Oscillospiraceae bacterium
CACCTATATCGTGGTGCAGTGGAAGGGGTCCCTCTATTTTATTGACAAGCACGCCGCCCACGAGCGGCTGCTGTATGAGGAACTGAAGACTGCGGACCACAGCGAGCCGCAGCAGCTTCTCGCTCCAGTGTCCGTGACACTGGGCCGCGAAGAATACGCCGCCCTGTCCGAACAGCTGGAACTGCTGGCCAAAGCGGGCTTTGAAGCGGAGGATTTCGGGGGCAATACCCTGCTCATCCGCAGCGTGCCCATGATGCTCACAGGCTGCGACATTCCGGCAGCCATTCAGGAGATCGCCGCCGGCTTCCTGTCGGGAGGACGAGAGGTCGTGATGGAGAAGCTCGATTGGATTTACCATTCCACCGCCTGCCGTGCCGCGGTCAAGGCTGGGAACATCAGCCATCCCGCCGAGCTTCTGCGGCTGGCGGAACGGGTACTCGAAGAAGGGGATATCCGCTATTGTCCGCATGGCCGGCCGGTCTGCTTTGAACTAACCAGGCAGGAACTGGAAAAACAGTTCGGCCGAATCGTATGATTTTATGACCGGCCCGAATCATGGGGGCCTCGGGCTCCCTTTCTATATAACGGTATCTGGGCCCGGCCACTACCGATATCCTTCGGATATTGGACCGCGTAGATATAGGTCCGGGGAACCCCGGGAGCCTTTTTGTCTTCTTTTAGTGGCCCAGTGCTTTTATTCAGGGCAAAAGCACTAACAAAAGAAGATGGCCCGCAGGCCAAACCTTACTGAGCATTCATGCTTGCTAAAACATGTAAAATTGAAGCCAATTTTTAAACGCACGTGCCGCGGGGCACCGCCTTTCTCTGTGTGGAGAAAGGCGGCAAAGACACAGGCAGGTGGAATGTACCCGGGAGAGGATGATCTCGTAGGGCTGTTCCTTTACCTCCAGCCAAGATAGTCGGCCGGTTTTCTTTGGAGGAAAACCGGCGGCAACGTTATCGTAAGAACCAACCAATTCAAGCAGGGCTGCCCTCAAAGATGGCTCCTCGGCAGGTTGGATTTTAACCCATACCATTTTTAGTGCAACTCGGTAAGGAGGTTCTGCTATGGACTCGCGTCATCCCCTGTTGGTCGTGGCGGGCCCTACCGCGTCCGGCAAGACCGCTCTGGCGGTCGAGCTGGCCCGCCGCCTGAATGGGGAAATCATCTCGGGTGATTCCATGCAGGTGTATGCGCCGCTGCAAATCGGTACCGCCCGCCCGACGGAAGAGGAGATGGGAGGGATTCCCCACCACCTGTTGGGCTTTCTGCCGCTGGATGCCGCCTACAGCGTCGCGCAGTATACCGCCGACGCCCATGCCGCGATTGCGGCGGTGGAGGGAAGGGGTCATCTCCCGATCCTCTGCGGCGGAACCGGTCTGTACATCCAGGCGGTCACCGAGGATCTGACATTCCCGGAACAGGCCGGAGACCCTGCGCTGCGGGCGAGACTGAAGGAGCGGGCCTTGGACGAGGGCGGGTCCGTCCTTCTCGAAGAGCTCCGCGGGATCGACCCCGACACGGCGGCCCGCCTGCATCCGAACGATATCGGCCGCATCGTCCGGGCCCTGGAGGTATATGCCGTCACTGGCCGCACGATCACCGAACAGAACCGCCTCTCCCGACAGGGGGGGAGCCGTTACCGGCCGGCCGGCATCCTGCTGGATTTTCGTGATCGGCAGATTCTATATGACCGGATCGGCCGCCGTGTGGACCGGATGCTGGAACAGGGATTGCTGGAGGAAGCGGAGCGTGCGCTGGCGTCCGCGAACGCGGCCACAGCCATGCAGGCCATCGGGTATAAGGAGCTGGCCCCGTATTTTAGCGGGGAAATCGATCTGGAAAGCGCCGTGGATCGGCTGAAACAAGAAACACGGCGCTACGCGAAACGGCAGCTTTCTTGGTTCCGCCGGATGCCGCTTTGCACGCTGTATGTGGATGAGTGCGTGGATGCCGGGGTTCTCACCGATCGGGCGGAGCATCTGATCGCGGACCTGCTGGAGCATTAGAAGGAGGGCAACATGGATACCTTTGTCAAACGGATGATTACGGTGCTGGTTGCTCTGTTTCTGCTCGTCTATGTGGGGTTCCAGGCCTATCAGATTCTCAACACCTCCATCGAAGTGGAAACGGTGGGCAGTTACAAGGTGTATGAGACGATCGAGGCCCAGGGTTTGGCGATCCGCAACGAAACGGTGATCCGCCAGGAATCCGATGGTTATCTGTTTTATACCACGGAGAACGGCGGGCGTGTGGCCAAGGATGGGGCCATCGCCCATGTGTTTCCCACCGAAAACGATGCCTTTTCCCAGCAGCAGCTCGATCTTCTGGATGAAGAGATTGAAACCCTGCGGGCCATTAACGCCCAGGGGACTTCCAATCGGGCCAATCTGAGCAGCATCAATAAACAGCTCAACAATGCGTGGCTCGCGGTGGTAGAAAGCGCCCAGTCCCCGTCGTTCATCAACATGCCGGAGCTGCGCGCCGATCTTCTGGCGCTGATCAACAAACAGCAGATCACCATCGGCAAAGTGGAGAACTTTAACGACCGGCTCGCGGCACTCACCAGCGCCCGGAAGTCTCTGGCGGGTTCTTTTTCGAAATCCACAGCGGAAATCCGGTCGCCCATCGCGGGTTATTTTGTCAATCGGACCGACGGATTTGAATCCGCTCTGACGGTCGAAAAGGCGACGGATTTGATGCCAGCGGATGTCAGCCGGACTCTCGCGGAATCGCCTTCCGGCGATACGACGGGCATCGGCAAGGTGGTCGGAGACTATGAATGGTATCTCGCCTGCGTGCTGCCGGTGGAACAGGCGTCCCAGCTCAAAGAGGGGGCGGAATTGACGATTCGTCTGCCTTTTGTGCTCAATCAGGCGATTCCGGTGAAAGTGGCGGCCACGAATAAAGACAAGGAGGGCCAGGTAGCGGTCATTTTCGAAAGCTCTCAGATGTCCAAAGAACTGTCGAGTATCCGGAATGAGCAGGTGCAGATCCAGATCAAGGAATACGAAGGGCTGCGGGTTCCGGATGCGGCCATGCAGTTTAACGACAAGCAGGAAGCGGGCGTGTATGTCCGGGTGGGAAACGCTTTGGCGTTCCGCCGGGTCAATGTCCTGTACCACAGCGAGCACGACCGGTATTCCATCTGTGAGCAGACCGATGAGGACGGGTTCCTCCGGCTGTATGACAACATCGTAGTGGGAGGCAAGGATCTGTATGACGGAAAAATCATCCGATGAACGGGCGGACGATCGATTTGTCCTGGATAATCTGCACCACATCGAAGAACGCATCGCCGCCGCCTGTGCCGCCGCCGGACGAAAACGGGACGAGATCACCCTGCTGGCTGTGACCAAGACGGTCCCGCCCGAGCGGATCAACGCCGCCATCGGGGCGGGCGTCCGACAGATTGGGGAAAACCGGGTGCAGGAATATCTTGGAAAACGGGACGCGCTGCGGCTGGACGGCGTGGACGTTCATCTGATCGGGCATCTGCAGACCAACAAAGTCCGGCAGATCGTCGGAAAGGTCTCGATGATCGAGTCGGTCGACAGCCTGCGGCTGGCCGAGGCCGTATCGGACGCCTCGCTCCGCCCGGAAAACGCCGGGATTCTGCCCTCCGGCTGCACGGATGTGCTGGTAGAAGTGAACATCGGCGGGGAAGAGGCCAAATCGGGTGTGGCGCCGGAGGAACTCGAAAAGCTCCTGTACAGCATCGCGGGGCTGCCGGGAATCCGGGTGCGGGGCCTGATGACGGTTCCCCCGATTTTGACGGAGCCGGAGGAGCAGCGGCGGGTCTTTTCGCGGATGTATAAACTGTTTATTGACATTAGGGACAAAAACATAGATAATATACGTATGGATATGCTGTCCATGGGCATGTCGTCCGATTATGAGCAGGCGATTCTGGAGGGGTCCACCCTTGTCCGGATCGGGTCGGCCCTTTTCGGCAGACGTCTATAAAATGTGTACAATGAAACAGGAGGAGCAAATACCATGGGACTGTTTGATAAAATCAAAGGCTTCATTGGGGACCCGGAGGACGAGGACGAATTTGAAAACGAGCAGGAGGATACGATGGACTTTGTTTCCAAAGCCGCTGAAACGCCGGAGCAGTTTGCGGCCGACAACGCGAAGCGCAGCAACAAGGTCGTGAATATCCACGCCACTGCGCAGCTCCAGGTGGTGCTCGTCAAGCCGGAGCGGTTTGAAAATGCGGCGGAAATCGCCGACCACCTGCGCGACAAGCATACGGTGGTTCTGAATCTGGAACAGACGAACAAGGACATTGCCCGCCGCCTGGTGGACTTCCTCAGCGGCGTGGCCTATGCGCAGGACGGCAAGATCAAGAAAGTTGCGGTCAATACATATATCATTACGCCGTACAACGTGGATCTGCTCGGCGACCTGATCGACGAGCTGGAAAATAACGGCCTGTATTTCTAAAACCGGACAAGCCAGATACAGACATGTGAAAGGATTGAAGATTGATGCTTACACCGCAGGATATTCAGGATAAAATCTTTGCCAAAGCGGTTTTCGGCGGCTACGATATGACGGCCGTGGACGATTTCCTTGAGGAAGTC
>CABQAA010000200.1 GCA_902461995.1 uncultured Oscillospiraceae bacterium
TATGATTGAACTGAACATCTCCTGCCCGAACGTCAAAGAGGGCGGGGTGAATTTTGGTACCTCCTGCAGCAGTGTGGAAGCGGTCACCGCGCTGGTCAAAAAGCGCTGCGGGAGCAAGCCCCTGATGGTCAAGCTCACGCCGAACGTCACCTCCATCGGGGAGATCGCCGCGGCGGCGGAGGCGGCCGGGGCGGACTGCATCTCCTTAATCAATACCCTGACCGGGATGCGGGTGGATCTCCGATCCCGCCGTCCCATCCTGCACAACAACACCGGCGGACTGTCGGGTCCGGCCGTGCTGCCGGTCGCCATCCGGATGGTGAGCGAGGTTTACCGCCGCGTCAAGGTGCCGGTCGTCGGCATGGGCGGCATTTCCACCTGGGAGGATGCGGCCGAGATGATGATCGCGGGCGCGGCCGCCGTGCAGGTGGGCGCCGCCAATTTTAGAGATCCCTTCGCCATGCCCAAAATCATCGACGGGCTGGCCGCCTATGCAGAGAGCCAGAAGCTCTCGAGTATAACGGAACTGACCGGAACGCTGCAGCTTTGGGACTGAGTAGGCACCGGCGGCCCGTCCGTTTGGACGGGCCGTTTCGGGTTGATCTTGGTTGGACGGGACAGAAAGTATAGTTCATACCTTTTTGAGCCGTCTCATGCAGTATACGTTCCGACTCGTTCAGAATGTCACACCCGCAAAATCACCGATCGTATACGGGAAAGGAAACATCACCATGACCACGCTTTATCTCGTGCGCCACTGTGAGGCAATGGGAAACATCCGCCGGATTTTTCAGGGCCACACCGATGAGGATATCAGCGAAAACGGCCGCTGCCAGCTGCTGCGGTTGACCGAACGGTTTCGGGACATTCCCCTCGACGCGCTCTATTCCAGTCCGCTGCGGCGCGCGATGCGCACCGCCGAGGCGATCAACGGGGCGCATGGCCTTGAAATCGTGCAGGACCGGCGTTTGATCGAGATCAACGGCGGGGTGTGGGAGGGTAAGCCCTGGAAGGCGCTGCCCGTGCTTTGTCCGATTCAAAGCAGCAAATGGAACCGCGCACCCTGGAATTTTCATCCCCGGAAAGGGGAGGCCATGCGGGAGGTGTATGCCCGGATGGCGGCGGCGCTGACCGATATCGCGGCGGCACATCCGGATGGGACGGTGGCGGTCGCGTCGCATGGATGCGCTATCCGCAACGCCTTATGCTGGGCCAAAGGGTGGCCGATCGAACGGCTGAACGAAGTCGGATGGTGCGACAACACCGGGGTGAGTGTTCTGCAGTTCGAGGAAGGACGGGTCGAACTTCTCCTGGAAAACGACAACAGTCATCTCGGCGAGGAGCTGTCGACCTTTGCGAAGCAGACGTGGTGGAAAGCCTGAAGCTGGCGGTTATATGGCTGGGCATGCAGGCATGTTTGCCGTCCGCACGGAAAAAGGTACGAATGGAGACGGCCGCTCGTAGACTTTACACTTGAAAGGAAGGATATGGGCATGGCGAAGACGGAAAACGGGCGGATGCTTGGTATCGACCTCGGAACGGTACGGACCGGTTTTGCCGTGTCCGATCCGGGCGGATTCCTGGCCTCTCCCATTGGGACGGTGACCGAGCGGGATCTGGTTCGCCTGGCGGAGCAGGCGGTGAAAACCGCGGCGGAACAGGGGACGGCACGGGTGGTGCTCGGTCATCCGCGCAATATGGACGGAACCCGCGGCGAAAGCGCCAGGCGGGCGGAGGAGTTCGCCGCCCTGCTGACGGAACGGGGGCTCGAGGTGATCCTCTGGGACGAGAGGATGACCACCGTGTCCGCTATCGGTTATCTGAACCAGACCAATACCCGGGGCAAAAAACGCAAGGCGGTCGTGGACACGGTCGCTGCGGTGATCATTCTGCAGGACTATCTCGATTCCCGAAAGGGGATGCGGGATGCGTAACATTCTTTTTGTGGGACTCGGCGGTGCGCTCGGGGCTGTCTGCCGCTATCTGATCGGCCGCATCCCGCTCCACGCCCCGTTTCCCTTGCTGACGCTGCTGATCAATGCAGCGGGGGCGGTTCTCATCGGAGCCGTTACGGGACTTATGCTGCGGGGGAACGGGCTGTCGGATGCCGCCGTTTTGTTCTGGGAAACCGGGGTGTGCGGCGTATTCACCACATTTTCGGCCTTTTCACTCGAAACTCTGGAGCTGATGGAGTCCGGCCGCCCGGCATGGGGTGTGCTGTATACCCTGCTGAGCGTCGGGTTTTGTCTCGGCGGCGTAGCGCTCGGCCGGATGCTGGTCCAGTTCTTCTCGAAAACCATATGAGAGACAGGTATCCGGTTTATTCCGGCTATTTCCGCCATACACTATAAAGAACCCTGCCAAAAGTATGGCAGAGACGACAGGAGGCACGTTCATGGATTTGGATCGTCAACATTCCGCCGCACAGGCTGGCGGACCGCCGTCCGATGAGGAAAAAACGCCGGTTTGGCTGACCATCCTGACAGGATTTTTGGTTGGCATCGGCTGCATCGCGCCGGGGATCAGCGGAGGTGCCATCGCGGTGGTATTTGGGCTTTACAGTAAGATCACCGATGCGATCGCGCATTTCTATAAGAACTTTCTGCAGAAAATGAAATTCCTGGTGCCGCTGGGAATCGGCGGCGTGGCGGGCATTCTGCTTTTCGGCAAACTCATCGGCTGGCTGTTCGACCATTATGAGATTCAAACAAGCTTTTTGTTCATCGGGCTGATGGCGGGGACGCTCCCCTCGGTGCTCCATACCGCCAACCGGGACGGTTTCAAGCTGTGGTACCTGCTGCCCATGCTGGGGGGGATCGCGCTCACCCTGACCCTTGGGCTGCTCGAGGGTGTCTCCTACGAAGGCGGGGATGCGGGCCTGGGCTTTCCGGTGCTGCTGCTTGCGGGGGCGGTGATCGGCTTCGGCACCATCGTGCCCGGGGTCAGTTCCTCATTCATCCTGATGTCGGCGGGGCTGTATCAGCCGCTGCTGAATGTCTTAAACACCATGGATATTCCCCGTCTGCTGCCGGTTGCGCTGGGGTTCGGCGTTTTTGTTCTGCTCTTCGCCAAATTGGTCGACTGGCTCTACCGCAAGGCATACGGTCTGATCAGTTACATCGTGTTTGGGTTGCTGATCGGTTCCATTCCACCGGTCGCGGTCCCGGTCTGGCCATCTCTGGGTCTTAACAAGGTCACCTGGGTTTCGGTGGCCCTGGCCTGTTTCGGCGCGGTACTGACCTGGGGGCTTCTCCGCCTCCGGACGGGGAAAGAAGGCAAGATCGAGTCCCATTCTTTAAAATAAGCCAAACGCTCTCCAGCCGGCACAGAGGTTTCTGTGCCGGATTTTTTTTGGACTTTTCCGTTGGAACGCGTTTTTTTATTGCCGCCCCCTTGACAAATTGAGAAATGGGTGTATTATTGTATTAATCGCTTAATACAATAGAGCAAAGGAGGCCGGCTGTTTGCAGGATACGATATACGATACGAACGTACCGATCTATCTACAAATCATGGAGAAGATCCAGCGCCTGATCGTCACAGGCGAATGGCGGGTGGGAGAGCGGATACCGGCCGTGCGGGAGCTGGCTTTGGCGTTCGGGGTGAATCCGAACACCATGCAGCGGGCGCTGGCCGAACTGGAGCGGGACGGCCTGCTCTACAGCGAGCGGACGTCCGGCCGGTTCGTCACGCAGGATAGGGCGCACATCGTCCGGCTGCGCGCCAACCTGGCGGGGGAGATCCTCCGGGATTTCCTGTCCCGTATGGAGGGGCTAGGCTGCGCCAGGGAGGAGATCATTCCCCTGCTGCAGCAGGAGATGGAGCGTTCCGGACAAGATCCGCCGAATGAGAGAAAAGAGGGAGATTCATGAGCCAGCTTGTAGAACTGCGCGGCGTCGGCAAAAGCTATGATGCCCGGCCGATTTTACAGGATTTCAGTTTGTCGATCGATAGCGGCCGGATTGTCGGGGTCGTGGGACCCAACGGTTGCGGCAAAACCACCCTATTCAAAATTCTGACCGGTCTGATCACCGATTACAAGGGCGAGGTTCGGATCGACGGGCAGGTCCCCGGCGTGTACACCAAGTCGATCGTGGCCTATCTGCCGGAAAAGACTTATCTCAGCGACTGGATGCGGGCCAGGGACGCCATCGCCATGTTCGCGGACTTTTATCCGGATTTCGACCGAAAAAAAGCGGAGGAGCTGCTGCGGCAGTTCCGGCTCGAACCCGCCATGCGGCTGAAAACCATGTCCAAGGGCATGCAGGAAAAGCTGCAGCTGATTCTGGTGATGTCCCGCGCGGCGAAGCTGTATATTCTGGATGAGCCGCTCAGCGGTGTCGATCCGGCCGCCCGGGATTCGATTCTGGACATCATCCTCAAAAATTATACGGAGGATTCCACCGTGAT
Source organism: uncultured Oscillospiraceae bacterium (assembly GCA_902461995.1). Taxonomy (GTDB): domain Bacteria; phylum Bacillota; class Clostridia; order Oscillospirales; family Acutalibacteraceae; genus UMGS1623. The sequence continues at coordinate 4,411 of CABQAA010000200.1, forward strand.
GTTGTCCACCCACCTGATTTACGATGTCGAGCGGATTTTCGACGATGTGGTGATGATGGATTACGGCCGCCTGATCGCGGCGGACAGTGCCGACGCCCTGCGGGAAAAAGCGGGGAAATCCCTCGACGCGTATTTCCGGGAGGTGTTCAAATGTTAGGGAAACTGCTGAAATACGA
>CABQAA010000201.1 GCA_902461995.1 uncultured Oscillospiraceae bacterium
ACGAGCGAAGCCGGGGCGGGATCCGCCGCCGTGATCTTTAAAAAGACAGACTCCCCCGAAAGTTGCTACCAGTTCGTCGACTGGTGGACCAGCGACAAAACCCAAACCGATTTCTGCACCTCGGTGGAGAATATTCTCGGCCCCGGCGGCCGTTACGCAACAGCCAATTTGGCGGCGTTTGCCGAGCAGCCCTGGTCGGATACGGAGCTTGCCATGCTGACGGCCCAGCGGAAAAACGTCATCGAACTGCCTGAGATTCCGGGAAGCTATTATGTGTCCCGCAGCATCGACAATGCGTTCCGCGCAGTTCTGTATGACAAAAAGAATCCGCGGGAGACCTTTGAGAAAGAAAATCGAAACATCAACCAGGAAATCACCCGCAAACGGCGTGAACTGGGCTTAATCAACTAATGGAAGGGACGAATTGCCGCGTATGAAAACAAAATCCAAGCCCCGCCGCGACGGTGAACGGCTGTCCCCCCTCCAGCAAATTAAGCGCAGCCGCGAAAGTTATCTGCTCCTCGCTCCCTTCATGCTGCTTTTCCTGTTCTTAACCGTCATCCCCATGGTCTCCGCCATCGGGCTGAGCTTTACCAACTTCAACATGCTGGAAACGCCCCGTTTTGTCGGATGGCAAAACTACCAGCGGATGCTGCTCGGGGATCCGATCTTCTACAAGGTGGTTAAAAACACGCTGGTGTTCGCCTTTCTGACCGGCCCCGTCAGCTACATCCTCTCATTTCTCTTCGCCTGGCTCATCAACGAGACAGGCCGGGCGCTCCGGACCTTTCTGACCGCGGTGTTTTATATGCCGGTGCTGGCTGGAAACATCTACTTCGTCTGGGCCTTTCTCCTTTCCAGCGATTCTTACGGCGTCATCAACGGCCTGCTGCTCCAGATGAATATCATCAAGGAACCGATCGGCTGGCTGGTGGACCAAAACCGGATCATGGGCTCTCTGATCGTCGTCCAGCTCTGGATGAGTCTCGGCACCGGCTTTCTTGCCTTCATCGCGGGGTTCCAAAGCATGGACAAGAGCCTCTTCGAGGCGGGCGCCATCGACGGCATTCGCAACCGCTGGCAGGAACTGTGGTACATCACGATCCCCTCCATGTCCTCCCAGCTCTTGTTCAGCGCCGTGATGCAGATCGGCGCCTCCTTCGGTGTCAGCACCGTCATCACCACCCTGGTCGGCTTCCCCACCTCCCAGTACAGTGCGGATACCGTGGTGACCTACATCATGGACATCGGCACCACCCGGTTTGAGATGGGCTATGCCTGCACCATCGCGGTCTTTCTGTTCGCCCTGATGTTTCTGACAAATTTCGTGATCTCCAGCGCTCTGCGGCGCTTCAGTCCGGACTAAAAGAGGAAGGAGGAACCCGGCTATTATGAAAACACGCGTCAGCCGCTCGCTCGGCGGCAATATTCTGGTTTTTCTCGTCCTGCTCCTCTTCGGCCTCTTTTTCATGCTGCCGATCGTTTACGCCGTTATCACCGCTTTTAAGCCCATGAGCGAAATTTTCGTCTTTCCTCCCCGCCTGTTTGTCCAGCGGCCCACCCTAAGCAATTTCGTGTGGCTCAACTACATCATGGCGGATTTCTGGGTTCCCCTCTCCCGCTATCTGTTCAACAGCATTTTTGTCACCCTGGCGGGGACGGCCGGGCATATCGTCCTCGCGAGCATGGCAGCCTATCCCATGGCCAAACACCAGTTTTACGGCCGTCGGGTTCTCAGCCAGATCATTGTGCTCTCCCTGCTCTTCACCGCGTCGGTCACCTATATTCCCCAGTACGTGGTGCTCGGCACCACCCGCATGATCGACACCTATTGGGCCGTCATCCTGCCGGCTTTGCAAAGTTCCCTCGGTCTCTACCTGATGATGAACTTCATGCAGCGGATTCCGGATGAGATGCTGGAGGCCGCCCGCATCGACGGCGCCAGGGAGGTCCGGATTTTCTGGACTGTTGTCATGCCGAACGTCAAACCCGCCTGGCTGACGCTGATGATTTTCTCCTTCCAGGCCCTGTGGAACAGCAACGGCGGCGGATTTATCTACAACGAATCCCTGAAAACCCTGCCGGCCGTCATGGCCACCATCTCGGCCGGAGGAGTTGTGCGTACCGGCGTGACCGCCGCGTCGGCTCTGCTGCTCATGATCCCGCCCATCGTCCTGTTCGTGTCCTCCCAGAGCCGGGTTATCGAGACCATGAGCACCTCCGGACTCAAATAAGGCCGACAGGCTTCGTTCTTGAGTGGGAGATGAACAAATGCAAGCGGCAAGCAAGCTTGCCGCGGGGAATATTTCAGGCGGGGCTTTCTCCCCCGCAAGTCCCATAATCTGAGCGAGAAGGGATTGGATCCGCCTATGGCGAAATCGAACTTCAAACGGTGCCTGTGTCTGGGTGCCGTCCTCCTGCTTAGCGGGTGCCTGTCCCTAGGCGCCGCGGCCCTGACCGAGGAGGCGCCTTATTACAGCTACCGTTACGATCATTGGGGATCTCCGGTCGAAACAGCCCAGACCTATCTGCCCGAAGCAGTCCTATCGGGGGAATCTCTCGGCTGCGGCGCCATGAAGCTGCCCACCGATCTGACCGTCACCTCCGATAACCATGTCTACATACTCGACTCCGGCAACAGCCGGGTACTTGTCCTTGACGAGTCGCTCCAGCTCAAGGAAACCCTCACGCCGTCCGACGAGGCCGGCGAGCCTCTGGCATTTCAGGAGCCTTCGAGCATTTACATCAGCGAAAAATTCGGACAGATCCTGATTGCGGACAAAAAAGCGGGAGTCCTGGTCTTCGATACCTCCCTGCAGCTGATCCGCACCCTTGGAACTCCCGACAGTCCCGTTCTGCCAGACGACTTTCTCTTCGCTCCGGTCAGCGCCCTGGTGGATTCGGCCGGCATCACCTACGTCATTTCTTCCAACTGCTACCAGGGTGCCCTGCAGTACGACGAGCAGGGCCGTTTTCTCGGATTCTTCGGCAGCGAAAAGGTGACCCTGACCTTCGAGACGATGCTGAATCAGTTCTGGAAAAGCATCCTGACCGAAAAGCAGGCCTCCAACATGAAACGCAGCGTCCCGGCGGAATTTGTGAATTTCTGTGTCGGGGACAGCGATTTCATCTACACCGTCCGCAAGGGCAACGACGTGCAGACCGCCCAGGTCAAAAAACTCAACGCCCTGGGAGACAATATCCTCCCTGAAAAGGTCTTCGGAGACCGGGGCACCACCACCCAGCTTGCCGACATCACGGTGGATCCGGACGGGTTCATCACCATCCTCGACAGCGGCAGCGGCCGCCTGTTCCAGTACGACGGGGAGTCCAACCTCCTATTTGCCTTCGGAGGAAAGGGCGGCCAGGTCGGCTTGGCCCAGAATCCCGTTGCCGTCCAGGCTATGGGAGAAAAGATCCTGCTGCTGGACAATCAGACCGGACAGGTCACCCTGTTCGCCCCGACCGCCTTTGCTTCGTCCATCCGGAACGCCACCCTGCTCTGCATGGACGGCAAATACCAGCAGGCCATGGAGCCCTGGCAGGCGGTTCTGCGGCAGGACAGCACCTATGAACTGGCCAACCGGGGACTCGGCAAGGCCTATCAGGGCCTGGAGGATTTTGAAACAGCCGCTGCCTACTATCAAAAAGCGTATGAACGGGAACTCTATTCCGAAGCGTTCCGTGAATCCCGCGACGCCCTGCTGCAGGAGCATTTCGGATTTTTCATGCTCGGTATCGCCCTGGTGATCCTCATCCCCATCGGCATCCTGGTCTATCGGCGGAAACACAAAAAAAGCCTCTACGATCAGAAGGTCGGCCGGTTCCATTACCCCTTCTACTGCCTTTTCCATCCCTTTGTGGGTTACACGGATCTCAAGGAGCGCCGGAAGGATTCCTTCTTTGCCGCGAACATCCTCCTCGTCTTCTTTGTCATCGTGTCGATCCTACAGCAGCAGGTCACAGGATTTGCTTTCAATGAGAACCGCACCGATCAGTTCCATCTTCTCTTCACCCTGATCTCCACGCTCGGCCTTTTCGCTGCGTTCGTGCTCTGCAACTGGTCCATCACCACCATACTGGATGGTAAGGGCCGGCTTCGGGAAATCTGGAATTACTGCGCCTATGCGCTGGTGCCCTACATTCTCGGCACCGCCGTCGTCATTCTGCTCAGCAACCTGCTCACCACCGACGAAGCGGCGTTTCTCACCATGGCGCAGTGGATTGTCACCGCCTGGACCGGCATCAGCCTCCTGATGGCCCTCAAGGAAGTTCACATGTACTCGCTCGGGCGCACCATTCTCACCGTCCTGCTCACCCTGGCCGGCCTGGTCATCATCCTGATCGTCTGCGCACTGTGCTACACCATCCTGTCCCAGCTCGTGGATTTCATCGGCAATGTCATCACGGAACTGCGGATGCGTTAGGGGGTGCGCCATATGTCGTCACCGTTCCCAAAACCTCCGAAAAAGAAAGGCGTGGCCTCCATCATGAAATCAACCATCTGGAAATGCGGTGCCGGTCTGCTCGCCGCCCT
>CABQAA010000202.1 GCA_902461995.1 uncultured Oscillospiraceae bacterium
CCATCGAGAACCGCCTGAGCGAGCTGTGGAGCATCTTCGATTTTCTCATGCCGGGTTTCCTGTACAGCTACAACCGATTCCGGGAACGGTTCGAACTGCCCATTGTCAAAAACGGCGACACCGAGGCCCTCACCCGTCTGCATCGGATGACGTCGCCTTTCATTCTCCGCCGCCTGAAACGGGACGTGCTGCACGATCTGCCCGAGAAAACCGAGACCATCCGGACCTCCACCATGGGGGAGGAACAGCGCACCCTGTATCTGGCCAACGCCGTCAAGGCCCGGGAGCGGCTCGCCGATCTCACCGCCGGGAACGCGGAAAGCGGCCGGATGCTTCTGCTCTCCCTGCTGACCCGCCTGCGCCAGCTCTGCTGCGATCCCGCCCTCTGCTATGAGAATTACACGGGCGGCAGCGCCAAGCTGGAAAGCTGCATGGAGCTGCTGCGGGAGGCCGCCGACGGCGGGCACAAGGTGCTGCTTTTTTCCCAATTCACCTCCATGCTTGCCATTCTGGAAGGCCGCCTCAAACAGGAAGGGCTTACCTTCTACACCCTGCAGGGTTCCACCCCCAAAGAAAAGCGGGCCGCGCTGGTGGACGCCTTCAACCGGGACGCCACCAACGTCTTTCTCATCTCCTTGAAAGCGGGCGGCACGGGGCTCAACCTGACGGGAGCCGACGTGGTCATCCACTACGATCCGTGGTGGAACCTCTCCGCCCAGGATCAGGCGACCGACCGCGCCCACCGCATCGGGCAGAAAAACAGCGTGCAGGTTTACAAGCTGATCGCCAAAGATTCCATCGAGGAAAAGATCCTGCGTCTGCAGGAAAGCAAAAAGGAGCTCGCCGACGCCGTGATCCGGCAGGGCGGTTCCCTGCTCTCCCTCTCGTCCGAGCAGCTCGCGGAGCTGCTGCTGTAAATCCGTCGGCGACACCGTAAAGGGAAAGGGGTCTCGGGATGGCCGTATTGCAAGTGGAACATCTGACCAAGGACTACGGAGGAGGCAAAGGTGTTTTCGATGTCTCCTTCGCCATCGACAAGGGGGAGGTCTTCGGTTTTCTCGGCCCGAACGGGGCGGGAAAAACGACGACGATCCGCCATATCCTCGGATTTATCAAGCCCGAACAGGGCCACGCCTCGGTCGGCGGCCTAGACTGCTGGAAACAGCCGGAGCAAATCCAGAAGGAACTGGGCTATCTGCCCGGGGAAATCGCCTTCCCGGGCGACATGACCGGCACGGCCTTTATCCGCCTGATGGCGGAGCTGCGCGGCCTCAAGGACATGCGGAAGGCCGATCGCCTGATCGCCCGCTTCGAGCTGGACCCCTCTGGGCGTCTCAAACGGATGAGCAAGGGCATGAAGCAGAAGATCGGCCTGGTCTGCGCTTTCATGCACGATCCGGCCATTCTGGTGCTCGACGAGCCGACCAGCGGGCTGGATCCGCTGATGCAGCACGCTTTTGTCGATCTCATCGACGAGGAAAAGGCCGCCGGAAAGACCATTCTGATGTCCTCCCACATGTTCGACGAGGTGGAGCGCACCTGCGACCGGGTCGCCATCATCCGGCAGGGACGCCTGGTTTCCACTATGGGAACCGAAGAACTTCGCCACGCGCGGCAGAAGGTGTACAAGCTCGAACTCGCTGACGCCGCGCAGTTTGACGCTTTCCGGGCCGAGCCTCTCTCCTTCACGGAGATTCATTCCGACAAGCGGCAGGTCAAGGTGGCGGTGCGGGACGAGGACATCAACGCCTTCATCCGTCTGCTCTCCGGATATGACCTCTTGTATCTCGCGGAGGTCAAGCGGACGCTCGAGGATGTCTTCCTGCAGTTTTACGGAGGTGACAGCCATGTTCAGTAAGGCGCTTTTCAAGCAGGCGGTCCGCTCCAACTATAAAATCTTCCTGCTGTTTCTGGCGGTGCTCTGCCTGTATCTGTCGGTCGTCTGCGCAGTCTTTACGCCGCAGGCCCTCGCGGATATGGGCGGACTCGCCGACAGCCTCGGCGCCATGGGCAACATGCTCGGGGATATGAACAGCGTCACCGGCTTCATCGGACAGATGTATTACGGGCTGATCGCCGTCCTCTTTCCCATGATCTACTGCATCATCACCGGCAACCGCCTGATCGCAGCCAAGGTGGACAGCGGCTCGATGGCCTGCCTGCTCTCCACTCCGACGAAGCGCAGCCGGATCACCGTCACCTACGCCCTGTACTTCGTTTTCTCCCTCGTGGTGATGTTCGGGTTCCTGGCCGGGTTCGGCGTTCTGATGTGCGCCGCCTTCCAGCCGGACGCCCTGGATGTCGGCACCTTCCTGCTTTTCGACCTCGGCGCCTTCCTGCTCGCGTTTGCCACAAGCGGCATCTGCTACGCCGCTTCCTGCATCTTCAATTTTTCCCGCACTTCCTTTGCGGCCGGTGCCGGACTGCCCCTCGCGTTCTTCCTTTTTCAGATGATGTCCGAATTGTCGGAGGACCTGGAGTTCTGCCGCTACCTGTCCTTAAACACCCTGTTTAACCCCGATGATATTCTAAAGGGTGAGGGATACCTTCTTCCCTTCCTTCTTCTCGGCCTCATCGGCGTCGTGCTGTACGGCGTCGGCATCGCGGTGTTCCGCCGCAAGGATCTGCCGCTTTGAAGCCATGAAGCCATCTTTTCATAGGACACAGCGTAATCGTGCTGTGTCCTATATTTTTATATTGACAATACTGTATGTCAACCAGTATAATGAACGCAAGGGGGAGATGAGCATGGGCAACGACCACGATATTCCGGCATCTCTGGCGCTCGAACTCAGGCGCGGCACCCTGGTTCTCAGCGTCCTCAGCCAGCTCGGGGAATCCCGGTATGGGTATGCGCTGGTACAGAAGCTGGAGGAGAAGGGCGTCGCCATCGATCCCAGCACCCTGTATCCCCTGCTCCGTCGGCTGGAAAAGCAGGGGCTTCTGGTAAGCACCTGGGATACCAGTGACACCAAGCCGCGCAAATATTACGCCCGGACTCCCTATGGCAACGAGGTATACGGGCAGTTGCGTGCTCAGTGGACACAAATGGCGGCGGATATTTCCCGCCTTCTTGAGGAGGAATCGACATGACCCAACCATCCGGCGCCGGTACCCCGATCGACCGCTATGTCTATGACGTGGTCCGCCGCCTCCCGAAAGAGCAGCGGACGGACATCGAGCGGGAGCTGCGCGGCCTCATCGATGATATGCTCGAGGGCACCTTCCGGGACGAAGACGCGGTGAATCAGGTTCTGCTGAACCTGGGAAATCCCGCCAATCTGGCGCGGCAATACCGGGACGAAGAGTCTTATGTCGTCGGACCCGAGAATTACGAAACCTACCGCCTGGTTCTGAAAATCGTGCTGATCTGCGTGCTGGCGGGGTTCGCCGTCTCGGCCGTTGTCGGCCTGCTGGCAGACGGAAACGTAGCCTCATTCAAAGACGGCGCCCGTTTTTTCGGGCGCACGATCGCCGAAGGGCTCGTGTCCCTCGTCACCGCTTTCGGTTTCGTCACCCTCATTTTCGCCGTGATGGACCGCCAGAAGGTCCGTCTCGAGCAGAAAAGCACGGCCGCTTGGACTCCGGACTCCCTGCCGCCTGTACCTGACCGGCGCGCCCTGATCAAGCGCGGCGACACCATCGTGGAAATCGTGTTCACCTTGATTTTCGGCGGCATCCTGCTGTTTGCGCCCCAGCTATTCGGCGCCTGGACGGAAGTGGACGGCCAGCTGGTTGCCATCCCGATATTCAACCTCGATATCTGGCACATCACCATGCCACTCATGCTGCTGGGGATCGGCATCGGTCTGATCGAGGGGATCGCCAAGCTGATCATCGGCCGGTACACCTTCACCGTCGCGCTGTTCAACGCCGCTTCGGGGTTGGCCAATCTTTTCATCGCGGTGATTCTTCTCAAGTTCCTGCCCTTCCTGAATCCCAGCTTCGCCGCCGACATGCAGGCGGCCTTCGACTGGGCATCCTATTCCTCGGGGGACATCCTCGCGTATTGGAACACCCCGCTCATCGCCAATATTCTGCTGGCCGTCATCGCCGTCGCCACCCTGATCGATATCGGGGTAACCACATACCGGGCGGTAAAATACAGCGAATCGGCCGTGTAGGACGCACCTGCCATCCGGACATCGGCCACCCCACAAATGTCACCCAAAAACGAAAAACAGCCGCCCTCTATCAAGAGGGCGGCTGTGCCGTTTCTATGATGAGATTTCAAGAACTTACCGATGGGTGCCCATGAAGAACAGCGCGATGGTACCGGGTCCGGAATGACTCCCGATGACCGTACCGATATTGTGAATCATGAACTTCTGAACTCCCAGCAGGTCTTTGACAAACTGGGCCGTCTTCTCGGCATCCTCTCTGGCGTCGCCGTGGGAAATAAAGACCATCTGATCCTTCACATTGGGCAGCACCGTTTCCTTCATCTTCGTCGCCAGCGCTTTGAGAGAGGCGTCTCGTCCCCGCACTTTACTCATCAGAATCAGGTGCCCTTCGTCGTCCACATGC
>CABQAA010000203.1 GCA_902461995.1 uncultured Oscillospiraceae bacterium
AGGCTGCCGCACAAGCGGCAGCCTCGATTTTGTATACTCTTTTCATATCGACGCAACAAATAGTCCCGCTTGGGGAACTATATGGGTGACGGCGGTGTAAGGCCGTCTATCCGGTCAAATGCGGGAGGTTTTTGGGATGATGCGGAAAATTCATCGCGTGTTGGGTGCCGTCTGCGCGGCGTCTCTTTTGATCCTTTCCGGGTGCGGCGCGCCCGGAACTCCAAATGCCCCGGAAGAGAGTCCGGCTCCGAAAACGAATCAGCAGGGAGAATCTCATCCCGCTGTCGCGCACATGGAAGAGGGAAGCGGCTGCTTGCAGGGGCTGACGCCGGCGGATACGCTGAGCGGCTCCTACCGGACGGCCTATGAGCGGTTTTCTGTTCAGGTGCTTCAGAATCTTTATCGCCGGGACGCTGGGACGGGAGAGGGCATCTTCTTCTCCCCGGCCAGCGTGTATATGGCACTCGGCATGGCGGCGGAGGGCATGCGGGGCGAAACGCTGGAACAGACTCTGTCCGTGCTGGGAGCTGCCGACGTCGAAGCTCTGCGGGAAGGGAACCGGGATCTGCAGTCTCTGCTGACCGGCAATCCCCGCGCCTATTTCAAACTGGCTAATTCCATTTGGCTGGACAGTGGGTTCTCGTCCGATGTCAAGCCCGCGTTTCTGGAAACCAACCGGGCGTATTATGGGGCGAAAGCGGTCGTCCGGCCTTTCGACGACACGCTGGTGCCGGATATCAACCGCTGGGTGAGCGATCGAACCGACGGGATGATTCCCCGGATGCTCGAAGAGCTGCCGGACGGGACGGCCATGCTGTTGCTCAACACCCTGCTGTTCGACGGCAAATGGACGACGCCGTTCGGCGATCCGCTTCCTGGATTTTTCACCGGTCCTGACGGAGAGCGGGCGATGCCGATGATGTCCCAGGAATCGAACCGGCTGTGGACGGAAGACGCGCTCGCCAAAGTGACGCTGCTCGATTATCAGGACAAACGAACGGCCATGCTGGTGGCCCTGCCGCAGGGGGACCTGTCCGACCTGATACAGGGGATGACGGGCGATACTTTGTCGGGCTGGCTGGCCTCGATGCGGGAGGAACCGGTCCGGGTCGTGATGCCCCAGTTTTCCATGGAATACGGCACGGGACTGAAAGAGGTGCTGGAGTCCCTCGGCATGACCGAGGCGTTTACGGAACAGGCGGATTTGTCGGGCTTGGCGGATGACACGTATATCGGGGAGGTTTTCCATAAGACGGCCTTAAAAGTGGGAAAGGAAGGAACTAAAGCTGCTGCGGCAACGACCGTAGCGGTGTGCGACACGGCGGCGCGGATCGATCCTGTCAAAACGCTTGTCGCGAACCGTCCGTTCCTGTGCGCCATTCTCGATAAACCGACCGGGGCGATCCTCTTTGCCGGAGCGGTCGAGAACCCGAGGCCGATGGAGGGTTAACGGAACAAAAGAGCGTCAAGGCCCTGCGGATCGTTCCGCAGGGCCTTGACGGTGTTTTATTGGATTTTTGTGCCAGGTACAGTACGCAAAGATACGGGCGTTCGATCCGTCCGTCATGGGCGGCCGCCGGCTTTTGGATAAACCGATTGCCGGTCTGTAAAAATCCGATATATTCCGCTGTGTACGACTGCGACCACAATACCCGGGGGATGTCAGGTACCTGAAAGTGGTTAGAGGCCTCGATACCGCCGGCAATGGTCCGGATCCGGCTCTCACATGCAAAACCGCCGTCCTTCCGCACATCGGCGCATTTCTCATAACCGATGGGCTGCGGAATCCAATGAAAAACCTGGGCGGCATAGATGAGATCAAAATGACGGGACGGCAGGGGAAACTCTTCGAATCGCCCGACTTCGAACCGGATGTTGGGGTGGTCTTGAAATCGCCGATTACCCATTCGGACCAGATTTTCGCCTGAATCGACACAGAGGGCAGGCAGGTCCCGCGGGGCAAACTTTTTCCAGTCCATGCACCGATTCCCCCCTCGTGACTCGATGAGACGGGGATTCGCTCCCACCACATCTTTCTGGACATGCAGCCCGCGTTACCGTCTGCGGCGGCGCATACGAAACAGCAGCACTCCCGTGACGATGCCGGAGAGCAGGAATCCGACGGCAGACGGAACCGGCAGGCCGAATACCCGGACGTCGGTGCGCATCAAGGCCAGCACGCTCGAACCGAGGATCAGCGCGGCGGCAAGCAGGGCGAGCGCCAACTTGTCCGTCCGGCGGTCCGCCGCCTTCAGCGGATCCTCCGAGCCGGTCAGTTCCAAGTTGAACTTGGTTTGGCCCTTGATCGTCATTTTCAGGAAATCCGACATCTGAGCGGGGATATCCAGGGCTTTCCGCCCCGAGGAGAGGAGGGCCATCCCGCCGCTTTTGAGTTCTTTTTCCAGATCGAACGCGTCGAACGCGTCGCCGGATAGATGATTGGCCATGATGGTGACAATGCGGATATCGGGACTGATGCGGGCCAGCAGCCCCTGGATGGTGACGATACCCCGGCCGAGCATCGACAGACCCTTGGGCATCGAGATGCCGTGAGCTTCCGCAAGAGCCAGAAGCTCTTCCATCAGCCGCGCCAGATCGATTTCCGCCATGCTCATGCTGGCATATTTCGACAGGAATTCGTCGATGTCCGCGTAGAGCCGGACATGGTCCACCCGGCCGGAATGAACACCCAGAGCGAGCAGAACGTCTTTCAGGGTGCCGGCGTCCCCCTGCGCCACCGCCCGGACGGCGGTTTTGAGGAGTTCCCGGTCCTTTTCGGTCAGGCGGCCCATCATCCCGAGATCCAGCCAGACAATTTTGCCGTCCCGGATGCGCAGGTTGCCCGGATGAGGATCGGCATGGAAAAAGGCCTCGTCGAGGATCTGCCGGACGTAATTTTCCGCCAGCTTTTCCCCGATCTCGTTGGGGTCGTACCCCTCGGCCCGCAGCCGGTCGATGTCGTCGATGGGGATGCCGCCGATGTACTCCATCATCAGAGCGCGGGAGGTGGTGTAGCGGTGCTCGACCTCCGGGCAGGTGACATAGGCGATGTCCGCATGGACGGCACGGAATTCATCCATATGGCGGGCCTCCAGGAGAAAATCCATTTCCTCCTGCGCCACGGCCCACATCTCGTCGAGCACCATCCGAAAGTCGATCCCCCCGCCGATGCCGCCCGCTTTCTGGAGCATCCCGGCGGCGCGGCGGAGAAGCACGATATCCCGGGCCATGGTGTCGTGCACGCCCAAGCGCTGGACCTTGACGGCGACCTGCCGGCCGTCCCGCAGCATGGCCGCGTGAACCTGGGCGATGGATGCCGAACCGAGCGGCGTTTCATCAAAGGACTGGAAAAGGGATTTCATCGGCACGCCGTATTCGGTCTCCACGACCTGCCGCACTTCGTCGAAGGGCATGGGGGAGACGTCGGCGCGCAGCAGGGTCAGCTCCCGGCAATAGTCTGCCGGAAGCATATCCTGCCGCATCGAGAGGATCTGCCCGAGCTTGACGAAGGTGGGACCGAGGTCCTGGATGATGAGGCGCAGTTTGACTGGGGTGATGCCCCGCAGGATGTCGTGCTTCGCCAGTACCCCCAGAATTTCCCGCAGACGGTGGCGATTCTCCGCTTTGCCGCCCCCGTCAGTCTTTCGTTCGGCTTTCATCGGCTTCCTCCGCCGTTTCCATCGCCGCCAGCTTGGCTTTGAGCGCGGCAAGGTCTTCACGGCTCATATGGTCGACGCTGCGCAGAACGTCCCCGGCGTCATAAGGCGCTTTTGTTTCGTTTTTTTGATCCTCCGTCCGAACGCGGTGGCGGAGCTCCTCGTTGAGGACCCGGCCCTGCTCCACGGTCAAGCGGCCTTTTTGTACCAATTCTTCCACCAGGGCCTTGCCTTTTTCGGCGGTGATGGCTGCAGCTCCCACGCCGGCCAGAAAGATGGCTTTTAAATCCTCGCTAAAACAATCCCCCATGGTTCAGAACCCCTTTCATTTGGTGGTATATTCCTATTATATCCCGATTCCGCAAAAACGGATGAAGGATTTATGAATTTAGACGGAAGCCGTGGGCCGTCCCCTTGCAGACGTGGGGGCACGATGGTATACTGAGCGGAGAATCGCCGGCCCGGCCGGTGTACAGAGGGGGACACCAACGTGGATGCAGATGGAGCGCATATTCTGGTGGTGGAGGACGACGCGGATATCAACCGCCTGCTCACCACCCTGCTGACCAAGGAAGGCTACACCGTCACCTCCGCGTATTCGGGGAGCGAGGCCGCGATGCGCCTTGAAACGGCGCGGTACGATCTGGTTCTGCTCGATTTGATGCTTCCCGGCCTGACGGGGGAAGAGCTGCTCGCCCGCATCCGGCGGGATCAGGTGATGCCGGTCATCGTACTGTCTGCCAAAGGGCGGGAGGACAAGCTCCGGGTTCTGGCCGACGGGGCGGACGATTTCATCAGAAAACCCTTCGACGTGGAGGATGTGGCCGCCCGGGTGGCCGCCCAGCTCCGCCGCTATACCCG
>CABQAA010000204.1 GCA_902461995.1 uncultured Oscillospiraceae bacterium
GACAAGGTGGAGACATATGAAACAAGTTGAGCTGCATACCGACGGCGCCTGCTCCGGCAACCCGGGCCCAGGCGGCTGGGGAGCCATCCTCCGCTACGGTGGACACGAAAAGGAACTGTCGGGCGGCGCCCCGCAGACCACCAACAACCGGATGGAACTCACCGCCGTTATCGAAGGGCTTTCCGCTTTGAAAGAATCCTGCGAAGTTAAAATCGTCAGCGATTCCCGCTATGTTGTCGACGGCATTGAAAAAGGCTGGGCAAAATCCTGGAAACGCAACGGCTGGCGCAAAGCGGACAAAAAACCGGCTCTTAACGCCGATTTATGGGACAAGCTTCTCACCCAGCTCGAATTTCACCGGGTGACATTTCAGTGGGTGCACGGCCATCAGGGACATCCGGAAAACGAACGGTGCGACCAGCTTGCCGTGATCCAAAGCCAGAAATTCGGACAATTCGGCCCTAAATAACCATTCGTTCGATAGTATCTATATTTCTCCGGTATAAAATCCGAAAATATGGACAGTTTAGCATATTGCAATATACACCAAAAAGGTATATATTATAATTGATTCCGAAAGGGGAATTCTCCCTTACAAACTGCAATTGACAAGGAAGCTGGTGTCGTTTATGGAACGAATGGTATATGCGGACAACGCGGCAACCACCCGCTTGCTGCCCGAGGTCCTCGACAGCATGATGCCGTACCTGACTGAGGAATACGGCAATCCTTCTTCCCTTTATGGGTTTGGCCAGGCGGCCCGCGGCGCGGTCACAGAGGCCCGACGGACGATCGCGGACTGCCTCCATTGCCGGGAGGACGAAGTATATTTCACCTCCGGCGGCAGCGAGGCCGACAACTGGGCCATCAAAATGACGGCTCAAATGCTCGCGAAAAAAGGCAAGAAGCATCTGATCTCCACGGCATTTGAGCATCACGCCGTCCTGCACGCCCTCGATTTCTTAAAAGAACAGGGATTTGAAGTGACGCTGCTGCCGGTCCACGAAAACGGCATCGTCCGTCTCGAGGATGTGCGCGCCGCTCTGCGGGACGATACGGCTCTCGTATCCGTAATGTTCGCCAACAACGAGATCGGCACGATTCAGCCGATTGCGGACATCGCCGCTCTTTGCAAAGAGAAGGGCGTCCTCTTCCACACCGACGCCGTACAGGCGGTCGGACATGTCCCAGTTGATTTTGCCGGGATGGGGATCGATATGCTGTCCCTGTCGGCCCACAAATTCCACGGCCCCCGCGGTGTCGGCTGCCTGCTGCTGCGCAAAGGCATCCGCCTCCCCAATCTAATCGACGGCGGCGCCCAGGAGCGCGGACGCCGGGCCGGCACCGAAAATACCGCCGGCATCGTCGGGATGGCTGCGGCCCTGAAAATCGCCTGTGACCATATGGCGGAGGTTGCGCCCCGCGTCGCCGTCCTGCGGGACCGGCTCATCGACGGCCTGCTCGGCAGCGTTCCCCGCTGCCGACTGAACGGCGACCGCGTCCATCGCCTGCCTGGAAACGTCAATATCAGCTTCGAGGGGGTGGAAGGCGAAAGCCTCCTGCTCATGCTGGATATGAAGGGCATCTGCGCGTCATCCGGCTCGGCCTGCACTTCCGGCTCATTGGATCCCAGCCATGTGCTGTTGTCCATCGGCCTGATCCATGAGGTGGCTCACGGATCCCTCCGCTTGACCCTGAGCGACGACAACACCGACGAGGACGTGGATCACATTCTGAAAACCGTACCGGACGTCGTCTCCCGCCTGCGGGAGATGTCACCCCTCTGGGAACGGCTCATGAAGGAACAGCACGGCGGAGAATCCGCCTGACAGGAAAGGATTGAAATAGTATGGCAGCGTTTTACAGTGAAAAAGTGATGGACCACTTCTCCAATCCCCGCAATGTGGGGGAACTCGAAGACGCCAACGGGATCGGCGAGGTGGGCAACGCCAAGTGCGGCGATATTATGAAAATGTATATCAAGGTGGAGAACGGCCGCATCGCCGACGTCAGGTTCAAAACCTTCGGCTGTGGTTCCGCCATCGCCACCAGTTCCATCGCCACCGAGATGATCAAGGGCAAAACCATCGACGAGGCCCTGCAGCTTTCAAACAAGGCCGTCGTCGAAGCGCTGGACGGCCTGCCCGCCCACAAAATCCACTGTTCGGTGCTGGCGGAGCAGTCCATCAAGATGGCCATTGCAGATTATTACCGCCGCCAGGGGATCGACCCCGAGCCCATCGTGGGCCCCCTCCCCGATCCGGAAGAATTCGAGGCCTGTCACATCTGAATATACGACGACCAAAGGCGGGAATTTTCCCGCCTTTTTATAATCCGCACGATCGGATCCGTAAAGGCTAGAAAGGGAATTGCATTCTTCCAGAACACCCGGTATAATAAGCGAAAGAAAACACGGCCGGAATTTCCGGCCGTATGAGAGGATGCGGTTGTATATGCCGAAAATCGGGATCAGCAGCTATTGCCTGGTAGGTCCTCTTGAACGCGGGGAGATGACCCTCCCCGACGTCATGCGGTGGGCAAAGGACAGCGGAGCCGACCATATCGAACTGGTGCCTTTCGGATTTACCCTGCTCGACAATGAAACACTTTGCCGGGAGGTGCTGGAGACCTCCAAAGAGCTCTCCCTCCCCCTCTCCAACTACGCGATATCGGCCGATGTCCTGAAATGGGACGAGGAGGAGCGCCGGGCCGAGATTCAAATGATCAAAGCCCATGTGGACGTCGCGGCCCGCTTGGGGATCTCTCTCATGCGGCACGACATCGCCTCGTTCGCCCGTACCAAGGAGCAGAACACCGCCGCCAATTTCGAAAAGGAATTTTTCATGATGGTCGAGGCCGCTGCCGAAGTGGCGGATTACGCTGCCCGGTACGGCATCACCACCATGGTGGAGAATCACGGTTTCTTTGTCAACGGTTCCGACCGGATCCTCCGCCTGGTCGAGGCGGTGGGCCGTCCCAATTTCAAAATGTGCCTCGACACCGGCAACCTGCTCTGCATGGATGAGCCCCCCGAGACCAGCATCCGGAAATGCCTGCCTTATGCGGGAATGATCCATTTCAAGGACTTCTATATCCGCCGCAAAGACCGGCTGGCCGGCCTTCATGGCCCGTTCGACTGCCGTGCGGGAGGATGGCTGGAATCCCTGGGCGGCCGAATGCTGCGGGGATCCATTCTCGGGCAGGGGGACATCGACGTGGTTTCGATCGCCGGCGATATCCGGGACTGCGGATACGACGGCTATATCTCCCTTGAATTTGAAGGTATTGAAGAATGCCGTGCCGCCACCTACACCGGTCTGCAGACGCTGAAGAATCTCTTTGCCGACGCTCCTGCCCCGGTCTAACCTTAATTTCAGAGGTGTCCCGTGTTGAAAGTTTCCCCTTTGCGTTCCTCCTGGAATCTGCCGGACCTTCGCCGCGGCTTTGTCGAAACCATTCCGCTCGGGATCGGCGTGACCATTTACGGCCTGGTATACGGCATGCTGGGCCGTCAGGGCGTGCTGCCCTTCTGGATGATTCCGGCCATGTCCCTGATCGTCTTTGCCGGATCCTCCCAGATCCTCGCGGCGGAAATGATGATTTCCGGCGCCTCTCCCCTGTCCGTCATCACCACCGTGTTGGTGGTCAACCTGCGGCATGTGGTCATGTCGGCCGACATGGCCGTTCATGTCCAGGACGAATCGGCCGGCAAGAAAGCCCTGGCCGCCTTTTTCCTCACCGATGAGGCCTATGCCGTCAGCTATGCCCACTTTCAGCGGGAAAAAGGAACCATTTCCTATATTCTCGGCGCCGGGCTGGATATTTATCTGTTCTGGGCCCTGTCCAGCGTAGCCGGATACTGGTTCGGCAACCTGGTGCCGCCGATCCTCGAACCGGCGTTTGGGTTCGCAATGGCCGCGGCGTTTCTCTCGATGCTGGTGCCCGCTGTCCGGAACCTCCCGGTTCTCGCCGCTGTCCTCGTCTCGGCGGCCACAGCTGTATGCGGATCCCTCTGGCTGTCCGGAAAATGGTATATTCTTCTCGCCGCCTTCACCGGCAGCGCGGCCGGTTTTCTGCTGGAAAACCTGCGGAACAAGCGAAAAAAGGAGGTGACGGCGTGAACACGGTGCAGCTTCTCGTCACCCTTTTCGGCTGCGGGCTGGTCACCTATCTGACCCGCATGCCCGCCCTGGTGTTCTCCGGGCGCCTGAAAATCCCTGACAAGGTCCGGCGTTTCATGACCTATATCGGCCCGTCTATTCTGACGGCGCTGATCGCCCCGTCGGTGTTCATCACCGATACGGGAGTGAACGTCAACCCTCTGACCAACCTGTACATTCTGCCGGCCGCCGTCACCATTGCCGTGTCCTTTTTCTGGAAAAAGCCCCTTCCCGCGATTCTCGCGGGAATTTTGGCGGCCTTTCTGCTGTCTTTGGTTATCTAATGCAGCTCAGCGGCCTCTGAAAAAGCGGTTTTGGGCAGAAACTCCGCCGTCGTTTTCGC
>CABQAA010000205.1 GCA_902461995.1 uncultured Oscillospiraceae bacterium
GAGGAGAGTGCCGAAAAAGCGGAATCTCCGGCGTTTTCGCCGGATGAGTCCCGGCCTTGATAAAAAAGATGCCGCCAAATATCGATTTGGCGGCATCTTTATGGTATCGTTTACTGCAGCCGCGCCTCCGCGTTGCGCAGCAGATTGAACAGAGACGAGGCGAAGAGGGGATAGTCGCGGGTGATATCGTCGGGGACGAGGAAGGGGGCCTTCGCCGGGTCCATTCCCTTTTCTCCCGCGGCGTCCCGTCCGGCCGCGAGTTCACCGATGGCGGCGGCGGTCCGTGCAAGCTCGCCCGTGACGGCCGGCTGGAAGAGAAAGCCGGGGACGGAGAAGAGGGCGGTGGGATTTTTGGGGTTGGCGGAATAGAGCTGGCGGAAAACCGCATAAACCGCCGTGGTGAGATAGGCAGACGTTTCGTTGGTCAGCCCTTTGTGATTGCAGCGTTGCAAAAGGTCAAAAATGACATTGATGGAATTGATGATCAGCTTTTTGTTCAGCACGGGCAGCACACTGCCGCGGAAATGGTTGTCCCGCGCGGCCGGATCGCTCTCCGGGATCTCCTCCACGGCGATGATGGCACCGGACTTGTCCGCCGTCCGGCCGAGGAGATAGTCGCACGAAACTCCATAGAAATCCGCCGCCCGCACGACGAAATCGAGTCCGCACTCCCGGATGCCTTTCTCATAGTGGGAAAGCAGAGCCTGGGAAACAAGAAGAGCCGCGGCGGCTTCCTTCTGGCTGATGCCGCGTTCCTTGCGCAGCAAGGTCAGTATCCGTGGAAATGCGCTGTTCATGAAACCCCTCCATGCCGCTCTGGGCGGACTCTTTTCTGTCGGCTTTTGTGGCGGACCCGATAGAAAAACGGCGCCTGCAGCTCGGCCGCACCGTCTTTTAAGACAACAAAAACCTCGCCCCGGAGGAAATGCTCTCCCGGAACAAAAGGGAATTATACCACATGTACATGATTATACCGCAGAATGTTACCGTTTGTAAATCGTCAAAATAGGAGATTTGGAGGGAAATTTTGATGAAAAGCTACAAAATTCACCTGCTGCGTCATGGCCTGACCGAAGCGAACGAGAAAGGCTGGTATCTGGGATTGACCGATCTGCCGCTGTCTCCCGCCGGCCTGGCCGCCCTGCTCGAACAGAAAAAACAGGGCGGATATCCGGGCGCGGCGCGGTTTTTCACCAGTCCGCTGACCCGCTGCCGGCAGACGCTTGAAGTGCTGTATCCCGGCTGCAAGCCGGAGGTGGCCGACGGCTTGGCGGAATGCGACTTCGGTGACTGGGACGGCCGCAGCGCGGAAGAGTTGCGGCACGACGCCGCATTCCGGGACTGGGTCGCGGGTAAACGGCAGTCGATCCCGGACGGGGAGGATGCCGCTCATTTTCAGCAGCGGGTGACAGCGGCCTTTGAGGACATCGTGACGGAGTTGATGCGCACGGGGGAGACCGAGGCGGTCATCTGTACCCACGGCGGCGTCATCATGCTGCTGATGGCGGCCTATGCGCTGCCCCGGGCCGATCTGTCCGAATGGGGGACCCCGGCCGGATGCGGCTTCACGCTGCGGATCACCCCGGGCATCTGGATGCGGGAACCTGTGGCCGAGGCGGTCGCCCGCATTCCGTCGCTTGAAGAACGCGTTTAAATCCCGCTGCCGATTGTATATCCGCCCCGCCTGTGTTACAATACTGTCTATGCGCGGGGCAACCGGCGCGCGAACCGGAGGTGGCTGTCCTTGGCCCTTGGTAAACTGGTGAAATTTCTCAAACCGTATAGGTGGCAGTGCATCGTGGGTCCCCTGTCGAAACTCGCGGAGGCAGTGCTGGAGCTCTATCTTCCCCTGCTCATGGCCCGCGTCATCGACGAAGGGGTGCTCCGGGGGGATACCGGCTATGTCCTGCGGATGGGGGGCGTGATGCTCGGCATTGTGACGGTGGGGCTGCTTTGCGCCCTGGTGTGTCAATACGTCGCGTCCGTGACCTCGCAGGGGTTCGGCACCGAGCTGCGGAACACGCTGTTTCAGCGGATTTCCGCCTTTTCTCACGCGGAACTGGACCGTTTCGGCACCCCATCTCTGGTCAACCGCGTTACGAGCGACGTCAATCAGCTGCAGTATGCCGTCGCCATGCTGATCCGTTTGGTCATCCGGGCGCCGTTTTTGTGCATCGGCGGCATCGTCATGGCCATGATTATCGATCTCAAGCTGGCGTCGGTCATCATATTGGCCATTCCGCTGTTCGTCCTGGTCATTGTGTTCATCATGCGGAAAACCGTGCCGCTGCATCAAAAGGTGCAGGGGCGGCTGGATACCCTGACCCGGGTTCTGCGGGAAAATTTATCAGGGGTGCGGGTCATCCGCGCCTTCGCCCGCACCAAAGAGGAAGAGGCCCGCTTCGGCGAAGCAACCGCATCCCACACCGCCGCGGCCATCCGGGTGGGGAAACTCTCGGCTATCTTAAATCCGCTGACCCAGTTCATCATGAACATCGCCATTCTGCTCATCGTGTGGTTCGGCGGAATCCGGGTTGAGTCCGGGGGGATGACCACCGGGGAGATCATCGCCTTCATCAACTACGTCAACCAAATCCTCGTGGCCCTGATCGTGGTGGCCAATCTGGTGATTACGTTTGCCAGAGCCTACGCCTCGGCCGGCCGGGTGATCGAGGTGCTGGATACCGAGCCCTCCATCCGGGATGGGGAAGGCCGGACGGCGGCGGATCCGTCCGCACCGGCGGTGGAATTCCGGAACGTCGACTTTGCGTACAGTACGGGGGAGAGCGCCCTGGAGCGGATTTCCTTCGCCGCTCCCCGCGGCGCTACGGTGGGCGTCATCGGCGGCACGGGGTCGGGAAAATCCACCCTGATGGCCCTCATTACCCGGTTCTACGATGCCACAAAAGGGTCGGTTTTGATTGACGGCGTGGACGTGCGGGACTATCCTCTCGCGGCGCTGCGGCAGAAAATCGGCTTTGTGCCGCAGCGGGTGGAGCTGTTTTCCGGCACCATCGGGGACAATATCCGCTGGGGGCGGGAGGATGCGTCAGACGACGAGGTGCGTGCCGCCGCCGCTATGGCGCAGGCGGCCGAATTCATCGAAAGCCGTCCCGAGGGCTATGATGCGCCCGTGGAACGGGGCGGAGCCAATCTGTCGGGCGGACAGCGGCAGCGCCTGACCATCGCCCGGGCCCTTGTCCGCCGTCCGGATATTCTGATTCTCGACGATTCCACCAGCGCTCTGGACTATGCGACCGACGCGGCGCTCCGCCGCGCCGTGGCGGGGGCCGAGGGGATGACGGTGTTTCTCGTTTCCCAACGGGTCAGTGCCGTGAAAACCGCCGATCTGATCCTGGTCCTCGACGATGGGATATTGGCCGGAGCGGGAACGCACGATGAGCTGCTCGCCTCCTGCGAACCCTATCAGGAGATCTGCCGGTCTCAGGAAAGGGGGAATGGGCAGTGAAACAGCCGCCAAAAGGGAAGGCCCCTCTCCGCCGTCTGATCGGGGTGGTTGGCCGGAACAAATGGCCGATCGCGGGTGTGTTTCTCTGTGCCGTCATCGGCAACACGGGGATTCTCATCGCCCCCAAGCTGGTCGGCCGGGCGATCAACTTGATCGCGCCTCATGCAGGCGGGACCGACTGGGCCGCCTTGGCTCAAACTCTGCTGCTCATCGCCGCCGTGGTGGCCGTGGGCTGCTTTTTCAACTGGCTGACTGCCCTGTGTGCCAATCTGGCGGCCAACCGGACGGTGCGCACCCTGCGGGATGAACTGTTTGCGAAGCTCGGCCGCCTGCCTCTCAAATATTTCGATACCCATTCCCGCGGCGACATCATCAGCCGCTTTTCGAGCGATATCGACGCGATTTCGGACGGCCTTAACCAGGGAATCGTCCAGCTCGTGTCCGGTGTGCTCACGGTGCTGCTCTGCCTTGTGTTCATGCTCTCCCTCAATCCGTTTGTCACCCTGGTGGCGGTGTTCGTCACCCCGCTGTGTTTTCTCGTCGGATTTGCCATCACCCGCTACGGCAGCCGCCGTTTTCGGGAACAGAGCCGGGTGCTCGGCCGTCTCAACGGCTACGCCGAAGAACTCATCACCGGCCAGCAGACGGTCAAGGCCTTCGGGTATGAGGGCCGTTCCTTCGAACACTTCCGGGAGATCAACGCTGAGCTGTACGAGTGCGGCTACCGCGCCCAGTTCGCTTCGGCGCTGGTCAATCCCTCCACTCGCTTCGTCACCAATACTGCCTATGTACTGGTGGGGGTTTTCGGCATCCTCGCGGTGCTGAAGGGCTCTCTCGATATCGGCGGCATCGCGAGTTTTCTGACCTATACGACCCAGTTTTCCAAACCCTTCAACGAGATCACGGCCATCACGATGCAGCTCCAGCTCGCCATGGCGTCGGCACGCCGCGTCTTCGCTGTCCTCGATGAGGAGGAGCAGGAGCCCGAACCGGCCGACGCCGCGGACCTGCGGGACGC
>CABQAA010000206.1 GCA_902461995.1 uncultured Oscillospiraceae bacterium
AACGGCGTATACTGCGTTTTTTAAGTTGTGATCCCCGGCTGTTTCAAATTTGGTCGTCCCGTCATTGATCAGTTGAAACGCAATATCCGGGCGTGATAACGCTACTTTTTCCAAAAGAGAAGTCACGGCAATGGCTTCTTTGACGTCTTTTTTGAGAAATTTCAGGCGGGCGGGCACATTATAGAACAAATCCCGCACGCAAATGGTCGAACCCTGGGGGCAACCGACATCGTCAAGCGCCGTTTCGGTGCCGCCCTCGATAACGTAATGGGTTCCCGCCAGCTCGTCCGCCGTCCGGGTGACGAGCTCCACCCGCGCCACGGCCGCGATGGAGGCGAGCGCCTCCCCGCGGAAGCCCAGGGTGCCGATGGACTCGAGATCCTCTTCCTTCCGGATCTTGCTGGTGGCGTGACGGAGGAAGGCTGTCGCCACGTCTTCCCTGGCGATACCGCAGCCGTTATCGGTGATGTCGATATACGCCGCGCCGCCGCCTCGGATCTCCACCTGGACCGTGCTTGCCCCGGCGTCGATGGCGTTTTCCATCAGCTCTTTCACGACGGAGGAGGGCCGTTCCACGACCTCCCCCGCGGCGATCAGCTCGGCGGTATGTTTATCCAGCACATTGATCTTCGGCATGAGACGCCTCCTTTGGAAGGGCAGACAGGTCAAGGATAATCGAACACGGACATCCGTGTTTTCACATTGTCGCTGTTATCGTAGAGAAAATAGAACTCGTGGCGGCCGATCGCCTGGAACACCGCTCTGGCAGCACCTGGCTTATAGAAGCCGCGGCACTCGGGGACCAGAGCCTTGCCCTTCGGCGGACACCGGTCGTCTTTATAAACGCCGTCATTTCCTTCCGGATCAGTAGGCCTGGGACTCTTTACAAATTTCATAGAGCGTCTGCAGGGCCTCAATAGGCGTCAGGGTGTTGACGTCCAGATCCTTGAGGCGGCGGATCAGCTCGTTGTCCACCGCCGGCATCAGGGTCATCTGCCCGTCGTCAGACTCAAACCGGTCAGGCGAGGACACCGGACGGGGCAGCTCCATCCCCCCGCTCTCGATCTGTTTTAGAATTTCCTTGGCCCTGGCGACCACGCTGTCCGGCACCCCCGCGAGCTTCGCGACCTCGATGCCGTAGCTGTCGTCGGCGGGACCCCGGATGATGCGGCGCAGGAAGGTGATATCGTCCCCTCGCTTTTTGACTGCGATGTTGTAGTTTTTGATGCATTCGACCTCATTTTCAATGACGGTCAGCTCATGGTAATGGGTGGCAAACAGGGTTTTGGCACCGAGCTTTTTGGTGCTCGCCACATGCTCGAGCACCGCACGGGCGATGCTCATCCCGTCGAAAGTCGAGGTGCCCCGGCCGATCTCGTCAAACACGATCAGACTGTCCCGGGTGGCGTTTTTGAGAATGGAGGCGACCTCGCTCATCTCCACCATGAAGGTGGACTGGCCGGACGAGAGGTCGTCCGACGCGCCCACTCTCGTGAAAATGCGGTCCACGATCCCGATCGTGGCGCTTTCGGCCGGCACGAAGCAGCCGATCTGGGCCATGAGGACGATCAGGGCGGTCTGGCGCATATACGTCGATTTACCAGCCATGTTGGGGCCAGTCAGGATGATGACGCGGTTCTCGTGGTTGTCGAGCAGGGTGTCGTTCGGGACAAAGGGCGCGTCCTGGAGGGATTCCACCACCGGATGCCGCCCGTTTTTGATATCGATCGTCCCCTTCAGATCGATCAGGGGGCGGGTGTACTGCCGCCGGACGGCCACCTCCGCGAAGGAACACAGCACATCGAGCTGGGCGATGGCCCGGGCCGTCCCCTGGATGCGGTGGAGCTCCGCCGCGACCGTGGTGCGCACCTCGGTGAAGAGCTGGTACTCGAGAGCCACCACCCGGTCCTGGGCGCCCAGAACCCGGGCTTCGAGCTCCTTGAGCTCCTGCGTGATATACCGCTCGGCGTTCGCGAGGGTCTGCTTGCGTATGTAATGCTCCGGGACCTCCCCGGAATAGGCGCGGGAAATTTCGATGTAATATCCGAATACGCGGTTGTAGCCGACCTTCAGGTTCTTGATGCCGGTCCGTTCCTTTTCCGCGGCCTCCACCCGGGCGATGATGCCCTTGCCGTCCGTCATTTCAAACCGGAGCTCATCGATCTCCGCGTTGTAACCGGCTTTGATCATGCCGCCTTCCCGGACGGAAAAGGGCGGATCCTCCACGATGGAGGCGTCGATCAGGCCGTAAATGTCCTCGAGAGGATCGATGTTGTCCCGGATGTCCCCGAGCAGCGCCGACTGGACGTCGGTCAGCCGGGCCCTCACCGGTTCCATCCGGCTGATGGTCTGGCAGAGGGAGCGCAGCTCCTTGGCGTTGGCGCTGCCGTAGACGATCCGGGTCATGATCCGCTCGAGATCGTAGATATCCCCGAGCAGGCCGATCAAATCGCCCCGCAGGACGGTGTCGCGGTAAAGCTCGTCCACCGCATTCTGGCGGCGGCTGATCTGGGCCGGACTGAGGAGCGGCTGCTCGATCCAGGTGCGGATGAGCCGCTTGCCCATCGCGGTTTTGGTCCGGTCCAGGACCCCCAGCAGGGACCCGCGCTTTTCCTTGTTCCGCATGGTCTCGAGCAGCTCGAGATTGCGGCGGGCGGTCAAGTCCAGCTGCATGAACTGCACATCGGAATAGACATCCAGGTTGGTCAGCTGTTCCAGCCCCGACATCTGGGTGGCGTACAGGTACTGCAGCGCGCAGCCGAGGGCACGCACGGCGGAAAATTGATCCCGCAGCCCCAGTTCTTCGAGATTTTCACGCCCGAAGTGGGAGAGGATCCGCTTTTCGGATTCGTTATAGTCGAAATCCTCGGCTTTGGCCACTTCGGCCGCGGCCGCCAGACGGTCGGTCACAAAATGGGTGATCAGCTCCTGTCCGGAAGCGACATCGTTATAGAGGATCTCGCGCGGGACGAATCGGCCGAGCTCGTTGGTCACCCGCAGGGGCACATCCTCCCCCGCAATCCGGGTCAGATGGATCTCGCCCGTGGAGCAGTCGACAAAGCAGGCGCCCGCGTCGGCGGCGCCGTCGCCCACATACAGAACACACAGGTAGTTGTTCCGTCCCTCGTCGAGCATGCTGCCCTCGATGACGGTGCCGGGGGTGATGATCCGCACCACGTCCCGCTTGACGAGGCCCTTGGCCGTGGCCGGATCCTCCATCTGCTCACAGATGGCGACCTTGTACCCTTTGGCCACCAGACGGGCGATATAGGACTCGCAGGAGTGGAAAGGGACGCCGCACATCGGCGCCCGCTCCTCCTGCCCGCAGTCCTTGCCCGTGAGCACCAGCTCCAGTTCCTGCGACGCAATTTTGGCGTCGTCGAAGAACATCTCGTAAAAATCGCCCAACCGGAAAAACAGCAGGCACTGGGGATGCTGGGCCTTCACCTCCAGATACTGCTTCATCATGGGGGTCATTTCACCCACGGATTTCACTTCCTCTCACCCTTCTGTCGGGAGCATTCCGGTCAGTGGCAGCCGCCGCAGCCGGCACAGTTGCCGCTGCAGCCGCCCTCTTCATAGCTGTCGGGGTCCTGCCCCTGCGCCGCGAGAGCGAGGATGGAATTGATGGAAGCGGTGAGCCGGTCCAGCTCGGTTTTGGCCTCGTTGTAGGCAGCCATGTTGGGATTCTGCATAATACGGGCGTACACGTCCCGCAGTTCGCTGTCGAGCTGGCCGAGCTTCTCCCCGTCCTTGTCCTCTTTGGTCGTTTCGTTGTTGATCGCAATCCGCTTGAGATTGAATTCCCCAATCAGGCCCTGCAGCTCCTCATCCTCATCGGCTGCGGCCTGCGCCATCTGGGTGCGGATGTATCGCTCGTCCTGCTGAATCGCGTACGCGAGATCTTTTGCCATTTCCAAAATCGGTTCCATATTCTGATTCCTCCAAAAATAGTGTGTATTGTGTAACCTGAGTTTAGTCCAGAAGCCGGCGGATTTCGCCTTGCATGACATAGCTGCGTGCCTCGGTGACGACGATTTCGGCCGTTCGTCCGATGAGAGAGGGCTCCCCTTTCACCCGCACGATGCTGTTTTCGGGCAGGCGCGCCTCGATCTCGTTCCCGTCCAGCCGCTCGAGCAGGGCGGTGTGGACACTGCCCACCAGCCCGGACAGTCTTGCCGCGGAGAGTTCCTCCTGCAGGGCGGTCAGTTCCTGAAACCAGCAGGATTTTTCCTCCGCCGGAACCGGGTCGGGCAGCTTCGCCGCCGGCGTCCCCTCTCTGGGCGAAAAAATGAAGGTATACAGGGACACGAATCCCACCTGTCGCACCAAATCGAGCGTCTCTTCAAAGTCTTCCCGGGTTTCGCCCGGAAATCCCACAATGACGTCGCTGGTAAACACGATGCCGGGTACAGTCTCCCGCGCCTTCCGGACAAGCTCTAGATACTGCTCTCTGGTATAGCCGCGGTTCATGGCTTTC
>CABQAA010000207.1 GCA_902461995.1 uncultured Oscillospiraceae bacterium
CGTTGTGCGCGACCGCCCCGGCGATGCCCACGCCGAGGTAGGTCATCCGTCCTCGGAAGAGACGTAGGCAGAGTGCCATGACAAAAGTGCTGAGGAATCCGCCGGCCGCGCTCATCAAAAAAGCGCTGCCGCCCCGCAACAGGGCGAAGACCGCCTTGACGGCGGTGATTCCAAGAGCGGCGGGCAGGGAAAGCGCCGTGAGCGCGTACATGGTGACGATGTTGGATAAGCCCAGCTTGGCCCCCGGGATGGGCAGTGCCGGCAGCAGGCCTTCCAGAAACGAAAGTGCCAGTGCCAGTGCCGCCAGGAGTCCGAGTAGAGCGACCGGGGCATGTCCGGCTGCGGCGGAGGATCCGGTTTTGAGC
Source organism: uncultured Oscillospiraceae bacterium (assembly GCA_902461995.1). GTDB lineage: Bacteria > Bacillota > Clostridia > Oscillospirales > Acutalibacteraceae > UMGS1623. The sequence goes on from CABQAA010000207.1 coordinate 366, forward strand.
GGAGACCGGCCGGGTTCGGTTTTGGATTTCATTGGGTTGCCTCCCTTGCGGGATAGGAACGGCGGTTCCTTAGCCGGTGACGGCGTCCACGCCGCCAGAGGCCGACGCATCGGCGCTGACCCGCACGGCTACACCGGCGGGCACGCAGGCCGCGGACTGTCCGGAGTCGGAGAGCCAGCCGCTGTGTACGCAGATCTGGTCGGGGCATCCGCTTTCCTTGACCCGGACCCGGCCGTCCGCCACCTCGACGATGAGCGTGAGACCATTTTTGCCGGAAAAGGAAAAGGTGCCGGGACGGTCAAGCGGCAGAACGGTTTCGCCGTCGGGGGTGGTCACCACGGCTGCGGCGCCGGGGCGCGCGAAAAGACGGCCACCCGCCAAAAGCAGCAGCGCGGCGGCGAGCACACAGGCGGCCAGGATGAGGTCGGCCCGGCAGATCACCGGAGGCCGGCAGGTTTTCGCCGACGGCTTTTCCAAAAACACCCCTCCCGCATTGAATCCCTATCCCAAATATGATATACTATTCCCCGTAAAATTACAAGATATTTACGGGGATTCTTCGATCCGGCCGCATAAAGGCGCAGGGACAGGATTCCCCGCCCGAAAAGAGGAAAATACGATGGATTTTACCTTTTATATGCCCACACAGGTCATCAGCGGCCCCGGCTGCTTGTCCGGGGCCGGGGACCGGCTGCGGGCGTGGGGAAGACGCTGCCTGATCGTGACGGGCGGCAGCAGCGCCAAGGCGTCGGGGGCTCTGGAAGATGCGCTTTCCATGCTGAAAGGGGCGGGGATCGAAGCCGCGGTCTTCCCCGGCATCGGGCCGAACCCGCTGCTTACCCAGTGCCAGGCCGCGGCCGCGGCGGCAGAAGCCTGCAAAGCCGATTTCCTGCTGGGGATCGGCGGCGGCTCGGTCATGGACGCCTCCAAAGCGGCCGCCTGGCTCGCCGCCAACTCGATTTCGGACGAGGCCCGGTTGTTTGAAGGCTCCCTGCGCCATCCGCCCCTGCCGCTCGCTCTGGTGGGCACCACCGCCGGCACGGGCAGCGAGGTGACGGCCGTGGCGGTGCTGACGGTGGACCGGGACCGCCGCAAACGCAGCATCACCCATCCGCATTGTTACGCCAAACTGGTGTTTGCGGATCCCCGCTACACCTATTCCGTGCCGTATGCCACAACGGTATCGACGGCGCTCGACGCGCTGTCCCACGCGGTGGAGGGGTGGTTTGCCCCGGCCTGCGGGGATGTGCAGTCCCTGTTTGCGGAGAAGGCGATCCCGCTGCTGGCGGATGGCCTGGCCGAGCTCGCCGCCCATCCGGGAACACTTCCCGGAGCGGAAAGGCGGCAGGCGCTCTACTACGCCTCCCTCGATGCGGGAATGGTGCTCAACGCCACAGGTACGGCCTTCCCGCATCCCTTCGGATACATTCTCACCGAGGACTTTGGGGTGCCGCACGGCATGGCCTGCGCGGTGTTCCTGCCGGCACTGACCAAACGGGCCGAATCGGCGTCGCCCGAGCGGGCCGCCCGGCTGTTTGAACTGTGCGGCGGACGGGAACGTTACTATCATACACTAGCAGCTCTGACGACGGACCGGGTGCGAATGACGGAGGAGCAGATTGAAGGCTATTCCGCCCGCTGGCCGGGACTCAAGAATTTTGCCCGCACCCCCGGCGGCTTCACGCCGGAAGAGGGCGTCGCCCTCTTCCGGGAGCTGTTCCTCGCTTGATTCACATCATCAGGGCCAGCAGGAGCATCTCCCGCGCCTTTTGATACAGGGACTCGAAATCGGACAGGGGGAGAGGATTCTCGCCTTTGCCCAGTTCCAGGGTGAAGCCCGGACGCCCCGTCTCCTCGATGAACCAATCCTTGAATCCGCCCGCCGAGGCGAGGCCTTCCGGCCGAGCGACGGTGTAGCCGGATGCCGAGGCCAGGATTTCCGCCATCAGGCGGGAGCGTTCGGGGGTTTTGGGGCCGTATTCCCAGTAGATTTCTTCCCCCTGAGAATGCAGGGCGATCGCGTGCCGGAACCGGCAGCGGCGGCAGAGGCCCACCAGCGCTCTGGTTTCCGATTCGCTCTCGGGGGCAGGGCCTCCCCACTGCCGGGGGGCTGGTCCGCAGATGCCTGCCGCGCGTTCCTGCTCGTGCAGCGCACACCAGCCGGCGTTAAAATTGTGATTGATATCCACGCCCCGGGCGTTGGCCTGCCACCGGCCCGGACAGTCCCCTCCAAGGCGGCTGACCAGAGACGTGTAGGATCCGGCTGTGGAGGATCCGTGTATGGCGATATCCACGCCGTCCGGGTTGACCATCGGCACGAGAATCAGGCAGCGGCCTGCAAGCGCGCGGCGCAGTTCCCAATCTTCCAGTCGCACGTCGAGCGCGATTCCCCGGCAGATTTCCTCGCACAGCCGAAGGGTCACAAGGGCGGTCAGCCACTCCTGTCCATGAAAGGCCGCGGCCATCAAAACCCGTTCCCGCCCGTTGCCGAGAACCAGACCCATGATTTCCCGGCCTACGGCGCTCCGCCCGACCGGAAGGGCGTCCAAAAATCCGTACCGGCCCCGCAGGGCGGTGATGATGCCCCGCACGGCTCCCGAATCGGTGGTCTGCGGAACGGTGATGCAGGCTTCCGCCATCTAAAATCCATCCTTTCGACTTCAGGCGTTTGGGGACGGGATTCCGCCGAGAAGGCGGACCCTTTTCTCAGATTCATATAAAGAACGATTGACCCTTACTAACCATATTAAGAAGGAGACCGAATTATGAATTTGACTGAAAAGCCCTTGTCGGGCGAGTACAAATACCGCGGCCGGATCATCAATCTGCGGGTGGACAAGGCCGAGCTGCCGAATGGCGCCGAGGCCACGCGGGAAGTGGTCGAGCATCCCGGAGGCGTGTGCGTCGCCGCATTGACCGGCGACGGCTGCCTCTTGTTCGTCCGGCAGTTCCGCTACCCGTATCAGAAGGTTCTCCTCGAGCTGCCGGCCGGCAAACTTGATCCGGGCGAGGATCCCCTGGAAGCGGGCAAACGGGAACTCCGGGAGGAAACGGGAGCCGATGCCTCCCGGTACGAATCCCTCGGCGAGCTGTATCCCTCCCCGGGGTACTGCGGGGAGATCATCCATCTGTATGCCGCTTCCGGCCTGACGTTCGGGGAGATGTCTCCGGACGAGGACGAATTCCTGGAGGTGGAAAAAATCCCGTTGGAGGAAGCCGCCCGGATGGTTCTCAGAAACGAGATCCCCGATGCGAAAACCCAGGCGGCCGTGCTCAAGGTGTACGGCCGGGAGAAAGGACTCGTATAAGAACCGTCCCACAATCCATTATAGGAGGATTTTCATGGATATCCAAGCCGCTTTGACCGCCGAGTTCCATCTGCGCCCGCAGCAGGTGGTAAACACCATGAGGCTTCTGGACGACGGCAATACCATTCCGTTTATCGCCCGATACCGCAAGGAGATGACGGGGTCCCTGGATGATCAGCTCCTCCGCCAGCTGGCGGACCGGCTCGCCTATCTGCGGGGGCTGGACGAGCAGCGGGCCAAGGTGGGGGCCGTCATTGAAGAGCAGGGCGCCCTGACCGATGAACTGGCCGAGGCCATCGAATCTGTCGCTACCCTGTCCGAGCTGGAGGATCTGTATCGTCCCTACCGGCCCAAACGCCGCACCCGGGCGTCGATTGCCAAGGAAAAGGGGTTGGCTCCGCTCGCCGAGGCGCTGTACACCCAGGAAAAGGGTGGACAGGAGCCCCTTGTGCTGGCCGAGGCGTTTGTCGGGGAGGCGGTGCCCACGGCGGAAGACGCGCTCGCGGGGGCCAGGGATATCCTGGCCGAACAGATTTCCGACGATGCGAACGTGCGCCGCCGCCTGCGGGTCGTGATGATGGCAAACGGGCTGCTCTGCTCCAAGGGGGCGGAGGAAGACATCGGCGTCTATGCGCTGTATCAGGATTTCAAGGAGCCGCTCCATAAGATCGCGGGGCATCGCGTGCTGGCGATCAACCGGGGGGAGCGGGAAGAGAAGCTCAAGGTGTCGGTTTCCTTCGACCGGGCCAAGGCCATGAACATCCTGTTTTCCGCCCATGTCCGGGAAGGGACGCCCGCTGCCGAACA
>CABQAA010000208.1 GCA_902461995.1 uncultured Oscillospiraceae bacterium
CCCGCCGCGCCCGCTGGAATGGACGGCATGTATTGAGTTTGGCCGCCGCATCGGTTGTCTCAGGTTCGTCCAGAAGAGCATAGGATTCAAATCCGGGACCCACATAACCGTGGGCCCCGGATTTTCTGTGTATGGAACCTCTGCATTTGGAAGTGCTGTCCTTCTCAAAGTATACGAAAAGAGGCATCCCCTTTTTAAACGGAGGGGATGCCTCTTTCTGTCAGCGTTTTACTTTTTCTTCAGACGACTCCGCCATTCGTCAAGCAGCGCATTGAGAGTGTGGCTTTTCCCCTCATCCTTTGCCGTATCGGTGCGGCGCATATGCGGAAACGCCCGCAGCAGACGCCGCTGCTGGAAGCGGGAACGGAACAGCTCTTCCTGTTTTTTCTGAAGTTCCGCCACCAGTCCCGCGACGTGGGCTTTCTTCTCTTCGGTACTGAAGGAGCGCCAAGCGTTCAGCTGAGACTGGAAGTTGTTTTGCACCGCCTGTTTCTTCTCTGTCAGACGGTCGTAAGCGTTTTCAAGCCGCAGCACAACATCCTCGGTCGGCAGCTCCAGGTTTTCTAGATGTTCTTTGAGCAGACCACCCAAATTTTCCAATTTTTCGAGGCGGTTACCGATCGACAGGGCGGCTTTGACGGAGAAGACCGCATCCACGAGCAGAATGCCGGTCAAGCAGGCCGCTAGGATAACCGGGAACAGCGGCTGCCACTCCGCCAGGCTCTGCATGCCGTTTTCGAAAAAAGGCTGAATGCCAAAGACAAAAATCGCCGCCAGCAGGCCCCAGCCGACTGAAATCCAAAAACAAATCCGCCCGTTTATGTTCCATTTTTTGTCGGAATAGTCCCACCAGCGGGCGTGGAACAGCTTTTCCATCGCCCAGGACGTGACATATTCCAGCGCCGAAGCAATCACCGCTCCGCACAAAAAAACCAGGGGAACAGACAGCCACGGCGACGCGATTCCGCGTTTGATCGGTAGCAGACAGGTGAAAATCAGCAGCGCCCCGCAGCCGTAGATCGGACAAAGCGGACCATTTAAAAATCCGCGGTTGACAAAGCGCTTCTCCCGAATGGAACACTGCACGGTTTCCTGCGCCCATCCAAGAAAACTGTATAGGAAAAAATACAGCACCATATCGGTGATCCCATATGGCATACATTCGCCTCCTACGATTCGACTATGGCGATAAAAGCCGCCAGACTGCCGCGGGCCGGACCGGTAACACGGTGAGACCAGAACACATCGGGATGGCAGCGGGTGCAGAGATCGGTGACGACTATATGCTCCGGTTTTAATCCGCTTGCCAGGAGGATACGGCGGTTGACATCCCACAGATCCACGTCAAATTTTCCCGCTCCGCGGTCTCTGACGCAGCCGCGTCCCTCTTCGAGCGCGGTGAACGCCGCCGCGACAGGCTCATCGACTTCGAAGCAGCAGCTTCCGATGGACGGTCCCACGGCGGCCAGCAGATCCTCCGGCCGGCAGCCGTAATCCTGCCTCATCCGTTCCACCGTCACCCGGCCGATGCGGGCCACCGTGCCTTTCCAGCCCGAGTGGGATGTTGCCACAACCTTACGGACCGGATCGACAAAAAACAGCGGAACACAGTCCGCATACTGCGTACACAGCACCACGCCCGGCTCGTCGGTTATCAGGCCGTCGATGTCGGTATAGCCGCGTTCCCGCATCACGCCCCGGCCCCGGTCGGCGGCTGTGACGTTGTACAGATTGGTGTGATGCTCTTGGGCGGAAATCACCACGTCCTCTGTCCGAACCCCAAGATTTCGGCAGAAGATGCCGAAATTCTCCATGACGGCTTCCGTCCGGTCCCCGCGGGTAAAGCTGAGGTTCATCGACGAGAAGACGCCTTCGCTGACCCCGCCGAAGCGGGTGGAAAAACCGTGCCGGACAAACGGAATCGCATCCAGCAACGGAAAGGAATAATAAGCGGACCCCGGGCCCTCATGCGCGGTCATCCGTTTTGAAACAGGCAGCTGCATACCCGCATTCTCCTTTAATGAAATTCTGGATTTAGTATAACACAGGAACGGCGTCCCGGCAAACCCTGCTTGGACAAAAAGCGGAACACGGCAGTTTCCAAATGGCCTCTTTTCTTTAAAAAGGGCGTGTGGTATACTGAACTTGTCCCGTTTCGTTTAATCGACATCCGGCAGCCGGAGTATCCTGCTGCCGATACACAGAAGGTCTTGTGCGGAGGAATATCATGAAAAAACGCGATCTGTCGGATCTGGCGCAAAAGACCAATGTCAGCAAGGCCACCATCAGCCGGGCTCTCAATCACTGTCCCGGCGTCGATCATGAGACGCGGCGGCGTGTGCTGGAGGCCGCGGGGCCGCCTTCCCCGGCTGCGTCCGAAGACGATATGGTGATGATCCTTCCTGATACACCCCGCTATTTCTGGAATCCCGCTTTCACAGAGCTGCAGGCCGAAACGGCCGGTCTCCGCCGCCGGTTTCATCTGTATTCCCGGCTGTACGATACCGATGAGGTCGCTTTGTATCTGGACCAGGCGGCCCGGCACGGAACCCGCCTGATGCTGCTGTCTGTCGCGGATACACCGAAGACCGTCTCCCTTTTGAGCGAATATGCGGACCATATTCCGCTTTTCCTCTTGTCGGAGTATCTGGACATACCCGGCACGTTTTACATCGGCAGTCACGCCTATGAAGATGGGAAGCGGCTGGGGGATGCATATCTTGCCCATTTTTGTCGGTATCCGCGGGTTGTCTGCATATCCAGCGACGCCAACGGCAACGGACGGAAACGGCTGGAAGGTTTTGTGGAGACCTTGGCAGCAAAAGGGGATCCGCCGCCTCGCCGCATACCCCTTCCTTTGCCCGGGAAATCCCAGTCGGCGCAGCTCGCGCGCCAGCTCCATGAAATCGGACCGGACAAATTCGACTGTATCGTATGTGCCGACGGGTTTCTGCCGCAGGTCTGTCTGGCCGTACAGAAACTGGGGCTGCACAAAAAGGTGATCTGCATGGGGTTTGAAAACCCTCCGGGAAATCGGCCCTATCTGGAATCCGGACTGATCGCGGCCTATGTCGCTCAAGATATTGTGGCGCAGTGCCGGACGGCAGCGGATCTGGCGAAGACGTTTCTCGATATGGGGACCTATCCGCCTTCAAAATTTACCTATTGCCCGTCTTCGTTGGTTATCAATCCCAAAGCCGTCGAATAATCGAACCCCCCGGCCGTTGATGAAAACGGCCGGGGGGTATTTTACTGCACACTTCTGAAGATCGTCCTGTAGATGTGGAGTTCAGGCTTTGCTGTCACTCGACAACCGGTCGATGAAGCACTCCAGGGCACGCCATTCCTCATCGTTCATCTCGGTGAAAGCGCGGAATACCCGCCAGGCCAGATCTCCCTGGTTTTGCAGTACCTGGTCCATCCGCTCTTTCAGGTCGTCTTTTTCCCAGCGAAACATATCTCCCGTGCCGTCCAACAACCATTCCCGCCGCACATGGTATTCACGGCAGATGGATTTGATCATCTGTTCGGTCAGCTTGTTGCCGCCCGCTTCCAAACGGCAGATCGCCGCGTTGGTTACCCCGAGACGGCGGCCGAATTCTTCCTGCGTCAGACCCAATGTATCCCGCAATACACGCAGCCTTTTTACCATGTCCATTCCTCCATATTCCGAGTTCCCTATAGACGTTTTGCAAAATCATCCTTAGAGCAAGGAATCCACTTCGGGTTAATCCCTCGTCAGGCGATCCAGAAAATGGGCCAGAGCGCGCCATTCCTCGGTGTTCATTTCGGTAAAGGCACGAAAAATCCGCTGGGCGGGTTCTCCCCGGTCTTGCAGGACCCGGTCCAGACGTTCGAGCAGCTCGTTTTTCCCCCAGGCGTTTTTTTCGCCCTGACCGCTTTGCAGCCACTCCCTCCGGACATGAAACTCACGGCAGATGGATTTGATCATCTGCTCGGTAAGCCCTCTTTCACCCTTTTCGATTCGTGAAATGGCAGCTCCGGATACCCCCAGCTGCTTTCCAAATTCCGCCTGGCTCAGCTTCAGGCTGTTCCGTAATTCCCGTATACGATCATTCAATTCCATCACCTCTATACCGATCTTAGCATTGGTTTTTGCCGGAGTCAAGAATCTTTTGTCTCAATATTGACACAGGTATAAAACATAAGAGCAGGTATTACCATAGTCAAATAAAGACGGGATTGAAGATGACTCAGGATAACCCGAATAGGGCTTACGGCGCACCGTTCACAGGTCCGGCCGGAGAAAAACTATTCCAGTTTTGGCGGCCGTGGTCCGACAATCCGGAGGTGCCGAAGTTTTTTCCCAGTCTTCAAAAAAACACCCCTCCCGGCAGGCAGAGGGGTGTTTTCTCGTTTCAGTCGTTGTGGACAAGCGCCCGGAGGGTAACAATGCGCTGCCCGGCGGCATCTCCGTCAAACGTCACTTGACCCGTGCAGAAGCTGCA
>CABQAA010000209.1 GCA_902461995.1 uncultured Oscillospiraceae bacterium
ACGCATCGTCCGTCCCCGCCTGCTGATACCAATAGCACACGACGTCCGCATAACAGCAGCCGCGCACATCCGGATTGACGCCGTCGGTCCATATATCGTCGGAATACTTTTCGAAATACGCTTCGAACCGGTTCTGAAACGGCACATTGTCCGCAATCTGGAACCGGCAGTGGGAGATATGACCCCGGCCGGTATAGGCCAGGTTGGGCGCCGCGGCAAAGGCGCCGTCCCAATTGGAAAAGGGCGGCTCGGCGCTGTACGCGTACCCGATGTAATCCTCCGTCCCGGTTCCGAAGGTGCTCGGCTGTTTTTCCCCGTCCACGAAGAATTTTTCGCGCCCCTCGCCCCAGAAATAGGAGACGGTGCAGGCATAATCGGGATGGTATTTGCCGTACCACCAGGCCGTGGCGGGCACCGCCGGTTCAGGAAAATCGTTGTACACATGCATCGACATGCCGCAGAACCGGCCGCAGGCGTTTTCCACCAGCAGGATCGGCCAGTCGGGATACCGGTCCCCGCCCGGTCGGAAACGGGACTCGTCCCTCCCGAGAAATTCCCGGGGATGCCACTTCGCATGGAAGCGGAGCCGGGCATCCGGCTGCGCCGTGAGCGGTTCGAACGCCGCTTCCAGCCGGACCGTCTGCGGCCGGTCGGTGCGGTTTTCGAGGACCATGCGCATCCCGTCGCCGTAGGGCATCACCCAGTCGCTGTAGCATTCCATCCGGCTCATCCCGGTCGGGACCGTTCGGAACGGATGCAGGCCGGGGGCGGCGCCGAAGAAATCCCCGAGGGGCGACCACACTGCCGGGTGTTCCCGGCCGTCCCAGTACAGCTGCAGGATCATTCCGCGCAGGGCAGCCTCCGCTTCTTTGTCCGAACGGAACGCCGGATAATACCGCAGGCCGTGCAGAATTCCCGGCCCCGTTTTCTCGTAGAAAACGGCGGTTTCGCCGGGCGGAACGGTGATCGTCACATTCTGCCAACTCCGGGCGGGATCATAAGCCCCGCGGTTCTCCAGGCGGCGTTCCATCTCCGCATCGGTGATGGTGTTTTCATTACGGTAGCGATCCCGATAATCTGGCAGGCGGCTGCCTTCCGGGAAACGGGAATAGGTCAGCTGGTACATGATCGGACTCGTCGCTGTCACGCGGATATGATGCTGATAGGGCAGCGGGAAATAGCTGACGGAACCGCGAGCCTGGTTGATATTGTGGAGATACGGGAAATTGGAAACCGGCAGGTCATCGTGATACTGCGTGAAAAATTCCAGCAGGGTCGCTTCGATGACAGGGGTTTCGTCCCGATCCAGATACACGCGGAGGACCGTATCATAGGCTCCGTGCGCGACCGTCCAGAACCGCCAGATCACGCCGGGGCCGTCTTCCTCCATGAGCACGTAACGGCCCTGCTCGTCCATGCCCTCATAGGTGACGGCGCCTGGCTCGTTTTTGACGCTCCACTGGATGTAGGTGTCGCTTTTCTCGTCGTACCGGCAGGAGCGGCTGCGGCAGGTGACGGCGCCGCTTTGTTCTCCGTCGCCAGGCGGAATAGTCAGCGCGGACAGATCGACAAGGCGTTCCATCAGATCGGCGTAGCTGAATACCAGACTATCCATGCCGCGGCCTCCTCAATATTTTGTTCCTACATTGTTGGACACCGTGGTGCCGCTGTGGCCCCCGTAATCTTTGAGAAGCTCATGGGTGAAGCCTTTATATGCGGTATTGTAGAAAATCTGGCTGTTTTTCAGGTTTTTAATGATCATCGCGATCTCGGGGGTTACATTCGTATCGTTCCCGTCTCCCCGGATGGCTTCCATCACGTTGCCCCGATAGACGGCGCCGCTGACTCCGTCGAGATAGAGGTTGCAGGATTCATCCGTCCCGTGGAGCACCCCGTTGCGCTGATTGATATTCCCGAGCATCCGGATATCGCTGCCGCCCGTCGCCCGGATACCGCCGATGTTGCAGCGGTCAAAATAGTTGCCGGAGACGGTTTGGCCGCTGGCGCCTTCGAGAAGGACGCCGGTGCCGCACCACTCAATACGGTTGGCCGTAACGCGGGCACTCGTCACCCCCGACTGGGCCAGGTATCCGGCGGGATGGCAGCTCGTCAGCCAGTTGTCGTACACCAGCAGATCGCTGCCGCTGATCGCGCCGACACCGTATGCACTCCCGCACAGCATGCTGCCCCGCACCGTCACGCCTGTGGATTTGTCCACCAGGACAGCCGACCCATTGCAGGCATTGATGCGGCAGTTGGCGATCAGAATATTTTTGGCGCTCACCACCTTGACCCCATGGATCGTGGATTGGGCGCTCTTGCTCATACCGTCTATGGAAATGCCGTATAAGGTAACGTTCTGCGAACCCGTCAGATCCAGGATACAGGAAGCATTCGCCTTATTGCGGACCAGCTGCGTGGCACCGTTGCTGTCGAAGCCGAACGTCGTCATGGAGAGCAGGGTCACGTTCGATGGCACCTTGATGTCCGCGCAGTAAAAGGTTCCGGCGGGAAACAGCACGGTCCCCGCCCCGCCGAGCGCCCCAATGGCCTTTTGGATGGCTTCGGTGTCGCTGGAGCGGTCCTCCCCGTTTGCGCCGTAGTCCGCCACGTTGACGGTTTTTCCACTGATAGAGGGAATGAGGGACGTACTGCCGCCGACAGGAGCCTCCGCCATGCGTTTGGCCGCATCGGACAGGGGAATCGAAGTGACCGAACTCGCATAGAGATCGCTTGCGGATCCCCCGGCCGCCGAGGCGGTAATCTGTACACTGGGCATCAGCCCGCCGCAGACGGGCAGAGCCATCACCAAAACAGCGGTCAGGGCCTTGCGCATGGGATGCTTCATTCGAATACCTCCTTCATTTCTTAACAGTTATCGGCCGCCAGAGAACCAATGTTGTCCGCCATGACGCAATTGGCGTGTCCTCCCCGGTCGAGAATGTTCTGAACGACGGCAGCCTGATACATGATGTTGCCGCTGACCGCCGCGGTGTCAAGCCCCTGCAGCTGCATGTCGTAATCGGGAGAGTGCCGCGCCGCATCCCCACCGTCACCGCCCAGAGAGCGGAAGACGTTCGACTGAATAGAGACGCCGCAGGACTTTTCAATGGTCAGCCCAGCACTGCATTCCCCATCCGGAACCTGCCAGCCGTCCCGGGCAAAAACGTTCCCCACGATATTGATGTGCTTGGCGTTATGGAACCGGGCGCCTTCCCGACCGTTGCGGTCGAAGTGGTTGCCGTTGAGTACCCATGTGACCCCGCCGTTCGATAGGATGCCTTCCCGGCCGTTCCATTCCACCCGGTTTCCCTGGCAGATGATGGCGGTGTTGCAGTAGAGCGCCCCGAAGGCGCCGCACTCGCGATTTCCGGTCAGCCAGTTGTCGTAAACGAACAGGTCCCAGCCGTCTATGTACAGACCGTGACGGGAAGAACTGAGCATATTGTCCCGTACGGTGGCACACCACACATGGCTCAGATGCAGGGCGTCCCCGGAAAACTCCGAAATCCGGCACTTTTCCACCCGGAGAGCATCCTCCTCCTTGCCGTATCCATCGGTTTTCGCGATCTGAATTCCGTGCATGCATTCTCCGCGCTTCTGTCCGCACAAGGACAGCCCAGTCAGAGTGCAGCCGACCGCTCCGGTGATATCGACCAGACACGTCGCGTCGTCCCGCGAAGGAATCAGGCAGGCGCCGGTTTTTCGATTGTCCCGGTATCCCCAGGTCAGGGTTCCCTGCAGGGTGACGTGGGGTTTCATCCGGATATCCGCACAAGCGAATACACCTTCCGGAACCAAAACCACCCCGCCGGACGGGCAGGCGTCGATCGCGGCCTGCATCGCCGCGCTATCGTCTCGAACACCGTCCCCCACGGCGCCAAAGTCGCGTATATTTATGTTCACCATGCATTTCCCCTCTGCGAAAGAGTTGGTATTTCAGATAAACTTGTTGCCTTTTATCTGGATTTAGTATACAATAATTCCAAATCCCCGTCTTTGGCATGACATGATATGCCGGTTAACAGAACTTGCTGCTTTGCAGTACATGCTATTTTCTGGCAAATACACCCGAATTATTGGTCTGTTTTTATGGTATTCCTCGCCTTGCGGTAACTAATGGTTAAAATTCGCAAAAATGCATATATATACATACAGGAGGACAAAAAACATGTCGTATCTGCAAAATGTGAAGTTTCACTTCGACCACGTTCACAAGTGGGCGCCCCTTCATTTTGGACCGATTCTGCTGCATCAGGTGGGGGATCTCATCAGCGATCAGGATTTTGAAAACGGTCTGCACACCCAAGAATGCTATGAACTAACCTACGTGGCAAGCGGCCGCGGCACTTGTTTCACCCGGGGGAAATACTACGATGTGCATCAGGGCGATGTGTTCATCCTCCGTACCGGGGATCTTCACAA
>CABQAA010000210.1 GCA_902461995.1 uncultured Oscillospiraceae bacterium
CCGTCTGTTTATTCTGTGGCTATATTTGTTTTCCGTTTTCCCGGAAGGTGAAAATCCCGTCGTAATCGCAGTCCAGAGCATCGGCGATTTTCTTTAATTCGATCTCTGTAAAGCGATCCCGGGACAATTTATTATATAAATAGGAGCCTTCATAGCCCAATCGGTCGCTGAGATCTTTAATCGTCATATCCCGTTCCAAAAGGATGGACTTTATCTTTTTTGCCATGCTCATATCGCCGTCGCCTTCTTTCATAAGAGTAATTCTACACTGAAATGGGCTAGAAATCAAATATAAATCATGTTTACTCAAAATATAAAAACTCATTCTCGACAAATATCTCAAATAAGAGTAAAATATTCCATATTAGAAAATAAATTATCATGTTGGAGTAAATCAAACCATCTTAAAACAAAAACCTTGCGGCGCCTGAAAGAAAGGGACGATATCATGGACAACACATATCCAACGTTTACGGAGAATTTCAGAGAATGCTGCGCCCGCTCCTGCGCCTGCTTCGAACGGGATGAGGACGATCCCGCGTACGCCGCCGCACCCGAGGAATGTGACGAGCTCTACCGGCGGATCGGGGAAAAGCTTGGGAGTGAGCGGATCCTGGTCAACCGCTTCGACGCGGCCAAAAACTACCAGCTTGCGCTGGAAGGGAGTCGGTTTACCACCAGGGTTTCCGGGATTGTGTCACCTTACTGCGCTGGATCGGACTTATCGGCTGAGCAACGCCCCGGAACCATGGTTCCGGGGCGTTTGTATGAAAAAAGCCAATCGGTCGGGAAGCAATTCTGGGCCGCAGCCCTAATTATATGGGCAGGATAAAATACAGTTGCCGCCGGTTTTCCTCAAAAGAAAACCGGTCAGAAACCCGGGACCCGGTTTTGCCTACCGATAGTTGGGGAGTAATCATGCTTGACGCTTCGTTCACCAAAGGTGGCGTCAGAATCCCAGCAAATGCTCCAGCAGTATTTTGACGCCGATGCCGATGAGGACAATCCCGCCCGCGATTTCGGCCTTCTTTCCGTATTTGTCGCCGGTTTTGCAGCCGATCTGGACGCCCGCGAGGCAGAGGACAAAGGTGACGAGCGCGATGACCAAACTGCAGAACAGGAAGCCATATGCCGGCTCGAGCAGACCGGTCCGGCCGGACAGGGCCATGGTAACCCCGACCGCCATGGCGTCGATGCTGGTGGCGATGGCCATGACCAGCAGGTTTTTCCAATCGGTGGGATCTCCCTTGGGCGCGGCGTCGTCCTCTCCGCCCCGAATCACCTCCCAGAGCATTTTGCCGCCGATGAAGACCAGCAGACCGAAGGCAATCCAGTGATCAAAGGCCTCGATCTGCTTGGCAAAGGTGTGGGCGATGACATAACCGATGACGGGCATGAGGCCCTGAAACAGGCCGAATGCGGCCGCGAGCTTGACGCTTTTGGTCCATTTGGTGTGGCACATCAGGATGCCGCTGCTCACGGAAACCGCGAACGCATCCATTGATAAACCGACCGCCAGCAGAAGCAGGGTAATTGGATCCATTGGAACGAAACCCCCATGGTTTGACGTATTTAGACATTGGTTGTATATTATAAGCCGCATCCGGCATTCTGTCAATCCACACTTTACACGTATATGGATCCTTCTTTGAATTTATGAGGTACGGGATGTAAAATCCGGAAAATTCGCTTGACAAGATTTGCAGGGGAATGCGATAATGATAGCATGTTTTTTGGAAAGGCGTGGTCAATGTGGGGAAGTATACCGCCGAGGACATCATGCGAATTGTGGAGGAAGAGAATATTCGCTTTATCCGTCTGCAGTTCACCGATATATTCGGGTCGTTTAAAAATATCGCCATCACCGCCTCCCAGCTGGAGAAGGCGCTCGGAAACAAATGCATGTTTGACGGCTCCTCCATCGAGGGATTTGTCCGGATCGAGGAGAGTGATATGTACCTCTATCCCGATCTCGACTCCTTCGTGATCTTCCCGTGGTACGGGGAGGGAGAGCGGGCCGCCCGGCTGATCTGCGATGTCTACAAGCCGGACGGAACGCCGTTTGAGGGCGACCCCCGCGGCCTGCTGAAAAAGGTGCTTCATCAGGCGGAGGAGATGGGCTTTTCCGGGTTCAATGTGGGGCCGGAATGCGAGTTTTTCCTGTTCAATTACGATGAGGACGGCCGCCCCACCACCACATCCTTCGACCGCGGCGCGTATTTTGAGCTGGGGCCGACCGACCTCGGGGAGAGCGCCCGTCGGGATATGTGTCTGGCGCTCGAGGATATGGGATTCGAGATCGAGGCGTCCCACCACGAATGTGCCAATGGGCAGCACGAAATCGATTTTAAATACGCCGATGCCCTGTCCGCTGCGGATAACATCCTCACCTTCAAGCTGGTGGTCAAGACCGTCGCCCATATGCACAATATGTACGCCACCTTCATGCCCAAACCGGTCTACGGCAAGGCGGGCAGCGGCATGCATGTCAACATGTCCCTGATGAAGGACGGGAAAAACGCCTTTTATGACCCGGCTGACTCCTTGGGGCTGAGCAAAACGGCTTACAGTTTCATCGCCGGTGTGCTCGAGCATGCCAGGGGGATGTGTGCTGTCACCAATCCGCTGGTCAATTCGTATAAACGCCTGGTTTCGGGCTATGAAGCGCCGGTGTACATCGCCTGGTCCGCGAGCAACCGCAGCCCGCTGATCCGGGTGCCGGCTTCCCGCGGCGCGGGGACCCGCATTGAGCTGCGCAACCCAGACCCCTCCGCCAATCCCTATCTGGTGCTGTCCCTCTGCCTGGCGGCGGGCCTTGACGGTGTCCGGCGGAATTTGACGCCTCCCTCTTCCACCGACGGCAACATTTTTGAGCTGTCGGGCGACGAGCGGGAGGAGCGGGATATCCACTCTCTGCCGTCCAACCTGAAAGAGGCCGTGCGGGCCATGCGGCGGGACGATCTGGTGCGGGAAACCCTCGGAGAACACATTTTCAGCAAGTATGTGGAACATAAAACCGAGGAATGGGACGAGTACAAAATCCGTGTCACCCCCTGGGAACTGGACCGGTATCTGGAACGGTATTGACGGCAAAGGGAGGGCGCATGGGAAATCCGATGTCCAAATGGGGAAAGTGGCTGGCGGCCGGATGCGGCTGTGCCGGCCTTTTTCTCATTGTCGTCCCGCTTTTGTACACGTTCGGAAGGGCGGCTGTCCCGGCCGGCCCCGCGGATCCTGTAGATATCCCGTTTCTTACTTTGGGAACCGAAAGCCCACCTCTGTCGTCGACCGAGCCGCTCTCTACCCAGCCCACCTCGGCGCCCACATTTCCCACCGAACAGCCGCCCGAGGAGCTGCGCCGGGATTTTGTTTTCCCCGAAGAGGGGAGGGAGGCGCTCGACGCGCTGTTGGCAGGGTACGAGGGAGTGTCAGTATTTTATCAGGATGTCGGCTCGGGAGCCACGTATGAATACCGCTCTCTCGAGAAATATCCGGCCGCCAGCGTGGTCAAGGCCCCCTACTGTCTTTATGTGCTCGACCTCGTATCCCAGGGAAAGGCGGACTTGGACCGGGTGTTTACCTATACCGAGGAGTGGAAACGGGAAGGGACTGGAAAAATCAAAGATATGCCCTTTGGAACCACGCTGACTCTGCGGGATCTGATCCGGTACGCGATCGAGACAAGCGACAACGTGGCCTTCGCCATGATTCGTTCGGCCTATCCGGTCAGCGGCTACCGTGTTTATGCCGAACGGTTTGGTCTGACCTATCCAGAGGACATCCGGAACGGGGCGAATTCCCTCCTCTGCGCACGGGACGGGGGCGCTTACATGGCGGCGATCGATCAGTTTATCCGGACAAATCCGTACGGTCCCGAACTGAAGCACTATATGCAGCGCACGATCAATCCCATGATCCAGTCGTCTTATCCGATCGCGCGCAAGTACGGCTGGATGAAAGGGGCCTATCATGACATGGCGATCGTGTACGCGCCCCATCCGTATCGGCTGGCGATTCTGTCCAATCACGACGGCGGGACAAAAGACGATCTTCGTATGTTCCGGGAAATATCACAGCTCATCGAGCGGTATTCGGGAAACACATGACCCCATGCGAGCCGTAAAGCTCGCATGGGGTCGGATTGTACGTTTAGGAATCTTATAAAGAGTTCGGCGGGGAATCGCCCGGATGCGGGTGCGACCGTCCCGCCTTTGCCTCCAAGTGATGCGGTTAGAGATGCATTTGGCGCCGCAGCTGCTTTTTGAGCGGCCGGCAGATGCCTTCCGCCGCCAGAATACTGACCACCATTTCGGGAATGCCGTTGGTCAGGACGACCACGCCGAGTACGCCGAGCAGCAGCTCGTATCCGATCCCTCCCGCGGCCGCGTATTCCGGCCCGAAGAAGAGA
>CABQAA010000211.1 GCA_902461995.1 uncultured Oscillospiraceae bacterium
GACCGGCCGGATACCATCATCTTGTGCGGAAATCGGCTGGTGTGGGCCAACAGCACAGGAGCCGTGTATACGCTTCTCTCCTCTTCCAAAGGGGTGGGATGCCTGTCCGGTCTGATAGAACCCGATCTCGCTCTGGAGTCGTTTGATTCGGCGTGTGCGGCAGAGGTGGACGGGCACTATACCCTTCTTTTGGGAAATACGGCGTATTTACTGCGGCTGGACGAAGGCTATCACCGCTATACGTCAGTGGGAGACGACCGGGCGGGGGAAAGCCGGCTGAAATGGACGGTGTGGGATTTGTCCTCCGCCGGCGTGGCGTTTCGGTATCTCATCGGGCGGGGGGACCGGTTTGCCCTTTTGGGCTATGCGCCGGGGGAAGCAGACGGAGTGCCGCTCTATCCGGTGTATGCCCGGGCCGGGACGGCTGCCGATACGGCGCTGGTGTCCGCCGCAGGTCCGGTCTTTGAGGAGGTGCCGGTGCCGTATGCGCTGGAGACCAAAGCCTTTTCCTTTGGAGACCGGGACACGGAGAAACGAATCCGGAGCGTTGTGCTCGGGCTGGAGGGGACGGCGGGGATGCGCCTGCGCTTTCAGACGGAGCGCTCCGATTGGGAAGCGGCCGCACTGCCTGACCCGGTTATCGGCGGCCGGATGACCCTGCGGCCGGGGATCGGCCGATGCCGGACCCTGACTCTGCGGCTGGAAGGCTGCGGAGCGGTGTCTATAGCCGGATTGTCGCTGCGGGCGGAAGGGTACCGCGGCAGATAGGAGGATGCAGATTGGAACAAAAGCAGATGGGAATATCCGACCGGCTGCATCGGGAAATGGATAGGCGGGCGATGGCCCGGAGGCTGCAGGAACTGTCCAAGGCGACGGAAGGAGCCGCCTGTCCGGCCGGTCACGAGCAAAAGGAGGATGAGTATGGCGACGGCCATGCGGACGATTCTGTACCGCATTGAAGAGAGCGGGATGACACCGGACGCCCCGCAGTATGCGGGGGTACAGGGGGAGCATCAGGCGACCAAAGTTGAATTTGAACTGCCAATATCCTGGAATACCCAGGGGTATATCTACCGTGTAGAATACGAGGACGGCTGGCAAAACCGGCATGTCAGTCCGCCTCTGACTCCTGTAGAGGGCCGGGTGTGGCTTTTACTGCCCGATTCTTGGACGGCGGCGGGGGGAACGGGTGAAATCCGCTTGGAAGCCTCCCGGGCGGACGGGAAAGACATGGACGAACAACGGATTTACACGCCGGCGGGCCACCTCTACTTTCATCCGCGGGACGGCTGGGGGATGGAGGGCGAACGGGGATGACTTGGCCGGTTATCGGTGTGATCGCCGCGCTGTGCGGATTGGCGGTGGCCCTCCTCACGCCGGCGGTCAAACTCAACGCATCCATCACCCGGCTGACGGTCACGGTGGAACGGCTGGTTCGGAAGCTGGATGAACTCACGGAAAACAGATGCGAGGAACAGGGGCGACTACGGAACCGGAACAGCGATCCGGCCTCGGTGCCGATCGGGCAGGAAAGCCGGATTTCCACGCAGGAGCATCACCAGGTATCATAGAAACCGCCCCCCGTTCAGCCGAACGGGGGGCGGTTTTTTTATATATGTCACAGGGATTGATGACGATCCCGATACCAGATCAGGCTACGGTTGTAAAAATCGCTGAGCATCAGGAATTCTTCCCGATAGGCGGCGGGAATTTCGTCGATGATTTTGGAGAGAAGGGAGGGCTTTTGGGTGATGTCCGCCTTGATGCTCAGAGAAAGCCAGGTTTCCACTCGGTCGATGCAGGAGGAATATACCCGCATACAATGTTCAATATCCTCATTGTGTATCTGCCACTGCCGGACCATGTAGCGCATGCTGCGCAGGAGAAGCCGCCGGTGTTCACACAGTTTTTTGAAGTTGCGGGTGAATCCGATAAAGGCATCCGGCATGGCCTCTCCCCTCAGAAACCGCGTCAGGGCTTCTCGGATGCCCCACAGGCAGCCAAGGCCGCGGTAGATCCTCTTTTCTCCGTATGGCTGCATGTCCATATTCAGTTCAGTGAGGAGCATGGTCTTGCCCCAGACTTCCGGAATGAATTTCTGCAGAACCATATAGGGATTGGGGACGACATCCGGTCGCACGGTGATGCAGGAGAGGGGAAACTGATAGTCACTTGCCCAGAAAAAGCGGTCGTCGGGCATCTCGATCATATGCGCCTTCAGTTTGGAAAGGGAGGCGAGCACGCTTTCAAACGGGAGTTCCCCTTCCACCAGTTCGGTGTTCCGCAGGACCGGGGCAAAAAACACCCGTCTGTCGGAGTCGTATCCATATAGGAGGGATTCGTGATAGGCGTTTCGGTCGTCCCGGTCATCCGGTCCCTGATGAAGAACCACCATCACATACCGGCCACCGCGAATCTGCGTCTTCATCTGTTCCAGAATGGCCGAATCGGAGGAGGCGTATACCGGGATTTCCCGGACGGACAAAACATCGTCATAGTAGGAAGGGGGATAATGCGTATCCCAATCGCCGAAGTAACATGAAAAATGCGGGTCCATGCACAAGGACAGATGGGAGGCCAGCCAAGCCTCCCCGCAGGGCGAGGCTTCGATCATCGCCAGCTTTTCGAATGTCCAGCATTCCGTGATTACCGCCGTGTGCAGCTCAATGGGAAGGCGTAGAATCATACTGTATTCCCACCTTTTCCAAAAATATTACTCCTTTATTATAATTTGCATTATAAATTTTTGGTAGAACCAAATTTGTCTTGTTTCATGGCAAAATCGGCTGAATCGACAAAACACCCGCGGATCGGCCGATCCGCGGGTGTTTTGGGGTACGAATTACTGAATGCCATCGATTTTGGGCAGGGTGTCGAATCCCGCCTGCAGGTCCTCGTCGGACGGGATATAGTCGGTCATGGTGCCTTCCATATAGGAGGTATAGGCGTTCATATCGAAGTAGCCGGTACCGGTCAGGCCGAACAGGATGGTCTTTTCCTCGCCGGTTTCCCTGCACTTGAGCGCCTCGTCGATGGCCACACGGATGGCATGGGAGGACTCGGGTGCCGGGAGGATGGTCTCCTCCTTAGCGAACTGGATCGCGGCCTCGAACACCTTGGTCTGCTCCACGGCGACGGCCTTCATGTATCCGTCGTGATACAGCTTGGAAAGGATGGGGCTCATGCCGTGATACCGCAGCCCGCCCGCGTGATTGGCGGAGGGTATGAACTCGCTGCCGAGCGTATACATCCGGGCCAGGGGGGTGACATGGCCGGTGTCGCAGAAGTCATAGGCGTAGCGGCCGCGGGTGAGGGAGGGGCAGGACGCGGGTTCGACCGCGATGAATTCGGTACCTGTCCGGGTGCCGTTGAGCTTGTCCTGCAGGAAGGCCCCCATCAGGCCGCCGAGGTTGGATCCGCCCCCCGCGCAGCCGATGACAATGTCGGGGTATTCCCCGATTTTTGCCATGGCGGCTTTGGATTCCAGACCGATGACAGACTGGTGCAGCAGCACCTGATTGAGCACCGAACCGAGCACATAGCGGCAGCCGGGCGTGTGCAGGGCCTTTTCGATGGCTTCGGAAATCGCGCAGCCGAGGGATCCGCCGGTGCCGGGATGCGCCTTTAAAATGGCGCGGCCCACCTCGGTGGTGTCGGACGGGCTGGGGATGACATCGGCGCCAAAGGTCTGGATGACGGCCTTGCGGAAGGGCTTTTGTTCATAGCTGACTTTGACCATATAGACGGTCAGATCCAGTCCATAATGCGCGCACGCCATGGACAGAGCGGTGCCCCATTGTCCGGCTCCCGTCTCGGTGGTAAGGGTGGTCAGGCCTTGTTTCTTCGCATAATACACCTGGGCGGCTGCCGAATTGAGCTTATGGGAGCCGGAGGTGTTGTTGCCCTCAAATTTATAGTAGATCTTCGCGGGGGTGTCCAGCGCCCGTTCCAGATTATACGCCCGGATGAGGGGGGAGGGGCGGAAGATGCGGTAGAACTGGAGGATTTCCTCCGGAATGTCGATGTAGCGGTCGGTGGCGTTCAGCTCCTGGGCGCAGAGGTCTTCGCAGAAAATGGGCAACATATCGGCCGGCCCCACCGGCTGATGCGTGACGGGGTGAAGATAGGGATCCGGCTGTTCTTTCATATCGGCCCGGATATTGTACCATTGCCGCGGCATCTCGTCTTCGGACAGGTAGACGCGGTAGGGATCGGTCTGTTTATGGCTCATAGAAAGTATCCTTTCTTGTACTTATTGGTTTGAGGCCAGACGGGCTTCCACCTCATCCCGGGAGGGCAGGGCGCAGATGGCGCCCTTGCGGGTGGTGGTCAGAGCGCCGACCGTGTTGGCGAAATCCA
>CABQAA010000212.1 GCA_902461995.1 uncultured Oscillospiraceae bacterium
CCGGGTTTTACTGATCGACAATCAGGGACTCGCCGTCCGTCAGCGTATACACGGGAAAGCGGCTTCTCGCCAGGGCGGCTTTGTAAAACGGCTCTCTTTCCTTGGTATAACGGCAGAAAATGATTCCGTCAAAAAGCCCCAGGGCGTCCATGTCGGGGAGACCGGTATCGTAACCGTCGAAATCCCGGACGTGTTCGAGATTTTTGGTGGCTATATGGGTTCCGGCACTGCCCCCGATGTAGGTGACACCGTTGTTCACATACCGGACGATCGCTTTGTCGAAACCGCACTTTTTCAGCCGGTCGAGTGTTTGGAAGGGATTTCCTCCGCTGATGTAGATGGCATCGATCGGCAAATCCGTATAGGCATCGGCCTCTGCGGTATCCAGTACGGCGATGTTTGGCAGCTGAAAGCCGAATTCCTGCAGTCTGCGGGTGTGCATTTCCCGTTTTGTATGGCCTCCGGTGTCGATTTTTCATTCGGAACAAAGAGAACCCGGCAGGAGGCAATCGGCATGCCCAGATTGTCCAAAATGCTTTTCCTGGAATGGTCGTTCCGGAAATCGCAGGACGTCAGAATCAAACGCATGAAAACATCTCCTGTTATTATAGTCAAGGCGAGTATTTACGGTACAGCAATCGCTTTCTTTTGCAAAATCCAGGCTGGTGTTATTCCTTTTTTACGCAGCCATATCGGAGAGCTCACAATCCAATATGACGCAAAGCTTGTTTAAAGCCTGGGGTGTAACCGTACCTTTTTTCCTACTTTTAGAGGATGTGTCCTGTTTGCAGGGGATAGGAACTCTCCCTATTGGCAGGACGGGAATCGAAGAAGCCGGCCGCTTTGCAGCAATCGGCTTCTTTCGCAATTCTTTTGGTTTTTTTGAATAAAACAGGGGTTCGCTGATAGCGACCGAAAAAGGAGGTCGTTGCAGCGAACCCTTGAGAAGGCAGGTTCAGGTGGGCCGGGTTTGCCATTTTGCAAAAGGAGACGCAGCGGAACGAACGCGCGGAACTTTATAAAAAACCGCCGCAAGCGATTGAAAGCTTGCGGCGACGTGGAGCGGGTGAAGGGAATCGAACCCTCGTATTCAGCTTGGGAAGCTGATGTTCTACCATTGAACTACACCCGCATGAATCGAGCAGAATCAATTTTAGCATATTCGACCCTAAAAATCAAGAGGAATATGGAAAAAATGGAGAGGGCTGTTCCTTGGCCGCCTTCTGTGATCCCAGTCATCTTTAAAACAACCGAATTTCACAAAATCTTCTCCCGCAGCCACGGCGCAAAGGGCATTTTTCCAAAATTTCCACGAATGCTTCCTCTTGTCCGTTGACAACGAAAAATGGACGATGTATACTATTTTTGTCGAGCAGCGTCAGCGTAAGTCCGGATATTCCGGACCTGCGCTGATGTTTTTTCACTCGTTTTTTGCAAAATGGGCTCGCCTTAGATGCCGTTTTGCTCTGCAAAGGAGAGATACGTTCCATGATCAAAGAACTGGCGAAATCGATACGGGAATACAAGCGGCCGTCGATTCTGGCACCGATTTTGGTGTCCGGTGAGGTGATGCTCGAGTGCGTGATTCCCTTTATCATCGCCCGTCTCGTCAACCAGATCAAAGCCGGCTGTACGATCGATGTCATCCTGAAATACGGCCTGCTGCTGGTGGCGATGGCCATGCTGTCCCTCCTGTTCGGCCGGATGGCAGGGACGGCCTGCGCCACGGCGTCGAGCGGATTTGCCCGCAATCTGCGCAAAGATCTGTTCAGCAAAATCCAGACCTATTCCTTCGAAAACATCGACAAGTTTTCGACCTCGTCCCTCGTGACCCGCCTGACGACCGACGTCACCAACGTCCAGAACGCCTATATGATGATCATCCGCACCGCGATCCGCTGCCCGCTCATGCTGATTTTCGCGTTCGTGATGGCCTTTGTCATGGGCGGACGGATGGCCTTTATTTTTCTCGTTGTGGCGCCGCTTTTGGGTTTCGGTCTCTTCGCCGTCATCCGCAAGGTGATGCCCCTTTTTAAAAAGGTGTTCCACAAGTACGATGTTCTGAACAATTCCATCCAGGAGAACATCAAGGGGATGCGGGTGGTCAAATCCTTCGTGAGAGAGGATTACGAAAAAGATAAATTTTCCGCGGCTGCGGAGGATGTCTGTGCGGATTTCACCCGGGCGGAGAAAATCCTGGCCATCAACAATCCCCTGATGCAGTTCTGTCTCTACACCGTCATGGTGTTCGTTCTGTCCTTCGGCTCCTATACGATCATCACCAGCCGGGGCCTCGATCTGGACGTGGGGCAGTTCTCGTCCCTGCTTACATACAGCTTTCAGATTCTGAGCAGCCTGATGATGGTGTCCATGGTGTTTGTTATGATCACCATGGCGAGCGAGTCGGCCAAGCGGATCGTCGAGGTCCTGCGGGAGGAAAGCGCGCTCGAAAGTCCGGCCGACGCCGTCACCGAAGTGAAGGACGGTTCGGTGGACTTCGATCATGTGAGCTTCAAATACTCTAGGAAGGCCGAGCGGATGGCGCTCGCGTCCATCGATCTGCATATCGGGGCGGGGGAGACGATCGGCATCATCGGCGGAACCGGTTCCTCCAAATCCTCGCTGATCCAGCTCATTCCCCGCCTGTACGACGCCACCGAAGGAACGGTCCGGGTCGGGGGCTTGGACGTCCGCTCGTATGACCTGGATGCCCTGCGCAATCAGGTCGCGGTCGTGCTGCAGAAAAACGAGCTTTTTTCGGGCAGCATCAAGGAAAATCTCCGGTGGGGCAATCCGGACGCCACCGACGACGAACTGGTGGAGGCCTGCAAACTGGCCCAGGCGGACGAGTTCATCCAAAGCTTTCCGGACGGCTACGATACCCATATCGAACAGGGCGGATCCAATGTGTCCGGCGGACAGAAGCAGCGGCTCTGCATCGCCCGCGCCCTTCTCAAAAAGCCCAAAATCCTGATTCTCGACGATTCCACCAGCGCGGTGGATACCAAAACCGATGCGCTCATCCGGAAGGCGTTCCGGGATTTCATCCCCGAGACGACCAAAATCATCATCGCCCAGCGGACCGCTTCCGTCGAGGATGCCGACCGGATTATCGTCATGGACGGCGGCACCATCCACGCGGTCGGCACCCACAAAGAGCTGCTGGAAACCGACGATATCTACCGGGAAGTCTATACCTCCCAGAACAAGGCGGGTGATTCGGATGCGGAATAAAGAGGTGAAAAAAGGCACGCTCGGCCGGCTGTTCAAAACCCTGTTTGCCTTTTATCCGGGTCGGATGCCGTTCGTGGTCGTCTGCATCATCTTCAGCGCCGCGGTCAGCTCGGTCCCCGCTGTTTTTATGCAGAAAATCATCGCGGTGGTGGAGACCGCCTGGCAGAGCGGCGATTGGGAATCCGCCGCCGGACCGATCCTTTCGAGCGTCGGCCTTCTGGTGGTGTTCTACGTGCTCTCCCTGCTCTCGGCCTTTGTTTTTAGCCGCATGATGGCGGTGATCACTCAGGGCTTTCTCAAAAAAATGAGGGTGAAGATGTTCGGAGACATGCAGACCCTGCCCATCCGGTTTTTCGATACGCACAACTACGGCGATGTGATGAGCTATTACACCAACGACATCGATACGCTACGGCAGATGATCTCCCAGAGTTTTCCTCAGCTGCTGATCTCGGCTGTGACCGTGATCACCATCTTCAGCATCATGATCTATTACAGCGTGTGGCTGACCTTGGTGGTGATCACGGGCGTCGTCGTCATGCTGCTGGTGACGAAGAAGATCGGCGGCAATTCGGCTCGTTATTTCATCCGCCAGCAGCAGTCGCTCGGCGAGGTCGAGGGCTTTGTGGAGGAGATGATGAACGGCCAGAAGGTCGTCAAGGTTTTCTGCCACGAACAGGAGAGCATCGCGGATTTCGATAAGGTCAACGATGAACTGTTCCGCAACGCGGAGCAGGCCAATAAATACGCCAATACCCTCGCTCCGATTCTCAACAACATCGGCAACGTGCTCTATGTGATTGTGGCGCTGACCGGAGGGATTCTCCTGCTGACCGGCGCGCCTAACCTCTCCCTGTCGGGGATGGCGTTCAGCATCAGCATCGCCGTGCCTTTTCTCAACATGACCAAGCAGTTTGCGGGGAATATCAACCAGGTGTCCCAGCAGATTAACGCCGTCGTCATGGGTCTGGCCGGCGCCCGGAGGATTTTCGATCTGCTCGACGAACAGCCGGAGACCGACGACGGATACGTCACCCTCGTCAACGCGAGGGATGTGGACGGGCAGCTCGTGGAATGCGCGGAGCGCACCGGACTCTGGGCCTGGAAGCACCCCCACAGCG
>CABQAA010000213.1 GCA_902461995.1 uncultured Oscillospiraceae bacterium
ACCGTCTATTTCGGCGGCGGCACCCCGACCTCTCTGTCGGCGGAGCAGCTGACCATTCTCTTTCGAGCGGTGGAACGGTGCTTTGATCTGTCGAATCTCCGGGAATATACCGTCGAGGCAGGTCGCCCGGATACCGTGACCGCCGATAAGCTGCATGCCGTCAAGGCCGCGGGCGTGACCCGGATCAGCATCAATCCTCAGACCCTGCGGGACGATGTGCTGCGGGCCATCGGCCGCCGCCACACCGTGGACCAGTTCTATCAGGCGTTTGATCTGGCCCGCCGCTGCGGGCACGACAACATCAATACCGACCTGATCGCCGGCCTTTCCGGGGACGATCCGGACGGCTTTGCCACGACCCTGGACGGGATCCTCGGGCTTTCGCCCGAAAGCGTGACGGTGCATACCCTTTCGATGAAGCGGGCGTCCCGCCTGGTCACTGACAGAGAGGCCGGAGGAGAGCGGGCGGGAGAAGGCGCGGCTGCGATGGTGGCCCAGGCCGCGGAACGGCTGCCGAAGGCCGGATACCGTCCCTATTATCTCTACCGGCAGAGCCGCACGGCGGACAATCAGGAAAATGTGGGATGGGCCAAACCGGGACGGGAGGGCCTCTATAACGTCTACATCATGGACGAAACCCACACCATTCTCGCCTGCGGCGCGGGGGCCGTTACCAAGCTCAAGGAGCCGGGCGGTGAGTATCTGGAACGGATTTTCAACTACAAATTTCCCTATGAATACAACGCCCGGTTCGATGAAATGCTGCGACGCAAAGAAGGCGTTGCCGAATTTTACAGAATCTATGGGGTATCCTGATTGGTGAAGATGATCTGTTTTATGAAAGGAGGAAGGGTGTGCTCACCTATTCGGTCGGACAATGTATGCACTTGAAAATTCAAGATATCGGGTTTAAAATCAACCGCGCTCCGCAGGGTTGCTATATTTTTCTTCATTTTATCAATCCGGTGGAAATCCGGGAGAAAAATCGGATGGTGCATACCACCTCCAACGCTTGTTTTATCTATACCCCGGATATGCGCCAGGACTATCGCTCCAAAACGGTTTCCATGCTGCATAACTATATCCATTTTGGCGTCAGCGATCCGGAGGAGTTTGCCGCTCTCGGCCTGCCGCTCAATCGGGTCTTTTACACCGCGCAGCAGGATTATGTCACCCGCCGTGTGGAAAAAATCCAGTTTTATCAGAACAGTCATCTCGGCCATTGGGAAACGGAGATCGAAAACAACATCGAGATGCTGTTTTCAGCCTTGTCGGCCGAACAGATGAAGGACAAGGCGGCGGAGATTCCCACCGGGAAAGCGGAGTTCGACCGGCTACGTTCCCAAATTTATCAGAATCCAGGGGCGTGGTCGGTGGAATCCATGGCGGCATCCCTTCACTTGAGCCGCGCCTATTTTTCGGTCCGATACCGGGACTTTTATCAGACCACGCCCCATCGGGATTTGACGGACGCCGCCATGCTGCTGGCGGAAAAGCTGTTGACCTCGACGAAATGCACCATCTCCGATATCGCGTTTGAATGCGGTTTCGGCAGTGCCGAATATTTCATCCATTTTTTCAAGAGCCGGAAAGGCGTCACGCCCGGAGCATACAGACGGATGACGACCTCTTGATAAATAAACAATAAAAGAAGATGGACCCACTCGGGTCCATCTTCTTTTATCTTTCAGACAGAACAAAAACGCAGTTTTTACGGAACAACTTTACTATATATGGCTATCCATAACGTGGTATTATCAAAAAAGTCAACAAAACCTCTTCTGCAGAAAGTGGAAATATATGACAATTACACATGAAAAAAGAGAGCGATTTTGTCTGTAAATGAAATGCATTCGATAGAAAACAGCAATTTTATCCATGCATCCGGCAAGAAATGCTATTCTTATCCGTCTCATCATACGGGATAATAAAAGCGACAAACGAATCGCATACGGATCCCAGCGTCAAGACCCGGTTTGATAAAATCGGTTTATAGCATACAAAATTCAAATGGAATAGGCGGGAAAGTATGACACGTTTGGCTAAATTGGAGACCAGCCCGAATCCCATCTTCACGCGGGAAAATCGTTTGTTGCTGGATGGGGAATGGGCCTTTGCCTTTGACAGCGGCAACGTCGGTTACCAGCAAAAATGGCAGGATGGGGACGCGTTCCCTCAGACAATACAAGTTCCTTTCGTCTATCAGGCCCCGATGAGTGGAATCGGGGTGTCGGATCCCTGCTCCACGGTTTGGTATCGCCGCACGGTGACGCTCCCGGAATCGATGCGGGACCGGATGGTGTTTTTGCATTTCGGGGCGGTGGACTACCATGCCACCATATGGGTCAACGGCCAACTGGCCGGCACCCACTGCGGCGGTTACAGCTCTTTCCGGGTCGATATCACCGGGCTGCTTCTGCAGGATGGAGAGAACACGATCACCGTGCGCGCGTATGACGATGATTACGGCAAGGCCCAGATACGCGGAAAGCAGCTGTGGGCGGATCCGCCGTTCGGATGCTGGTATACGCGGTACACGGGTATTTGGCAATCGGTATGGCTGGAAGCCGTCTCTCCGTTACATATCCAGCATTTTTCCGTCGTTCCGCTGACCGATACCAAAGAAATCGCCGTCAAAGCCGTTTTGGACGGCTATGTCCCATCGGACGACGTCTTGTTGGAGGCGGAAGTTTTTTATGAGGACGAACCGGTGGCACTGGGCCGGATCCGGGTCGAAGACGCCTGCCCCGGCATGACGTTTTCCGTGGCCAGCGCGAGGTTCCCTTTTGAAGGCGTTGCCTTTTGGACACCGGCCCATCCGCATTTGTATACGATGACCCTGCGCGTCTGCAAACAGAATGCCGTGACCGATGAGGTGGACACGTATTTTGGCATGCGGAAGCTGGAAGCCTCATCCGGGCGTGTCCTGCTGAACAATTTTCCGTATTATCAGAAATTGATTCTCAATCAGGGCTATTACCCCGAGGGCTTCATTACCCCGGAAAACGACGAGCGGATTCGGACGGATATTCAGCTGATCAAGAACATGGGATTCAACGGGATGCGGATTCATCAGAAAATCGAATCCGGCCGATTTTTATACTGGTGCGACAGGCTGGGCGTCGTGGTCTGGGAGGAAATTCCCTCCATGTACGCCTATGAGGATTCCCAGGAACAGCAGATTCTGGATGAGATGCTGCAGATTGTCCGGCGGGATATCAACCATCCCTGCATTTTCACCTGGGTGCTGTTCAATGAATCCTGGGGCGTGACGAGGATCCGGCAGAATTTGAAGCAGCAGCGCCTGACTCTGTCGGCCTATTACGCAGTCAAAGCGATGGATCCCAGCCGCTTTGTCATCAGCAACGACGGGTGGGAACATACGAAATCCGACCTGTGCACCCTGCACGATTATGCGGCTACTGGCGAGGAGATCCTGGCCCTTCATGAACGAGAGGATTGGAAAAGAATCGGAGGCAATCCCTGGGCTCAGAAAAGGCGGAAGGTCTTTGCCGAAGGATACGCCTATGAAGGACAGCCGTATCTGCTGTCCGAATACGGCGGCATCTCCTTTACGACGGATAACGGCTGGGGATATAACGCGAAGGTGGACAGCGAGGAAAGTTTTTTCGTCCGGTTCGGAGCACTGACGAACGCGGTTCAAAGCCTGCCCCATGTGGAAGGGTACTGCTACACCCAGTTTACCGATGTGGAACATGAGCAGAATGGCTTGTACACCATAGACCGGCATCCCAAAGTATCTCCCGAAAAGGTGGCGGACATCAATCGGCAGTCCCGATAAAGCCCGCTGAGAAAGGATGGGATAACGCATGCTGAAACGGAAACAGGCGGGATTTGTCCGAGGAACGGCGCTGATTATGGCGTGGCTGCTTCTTGTATCGGTACCGGGTGTTGCCGGAACTGCCTCCGGTGAGGAAGGCCGGGCGGATCCGGGTGCCGAAACAGGAAAGACGGATTTTGCGGCGGAGGCGGTGCAGAAAGCGTCGCTGGAAGAGCCTTATCGTGCTGTGCGGCCGACCTATACCTTATCTCCTTATACCGGGGCGGCGATTTCCTTTGCCGCGGATGAGGCCGTTCTCCCCGAATACGCGGAGAGTCTGGAAAGCGGACCGCTGGATTACGGAGCGGCGGTGTCCATCCGCCAGGGAGAAGAGGCCGCCTTTGCGCTGGAGGCACCGGCTGATGGACTGTATGCGGTCGAAGTCGAATATTACGATTTGTCCGACAGTACCCTGCCGATCAAAATGAAAGCCCAGCTGGATGGCGTCTATCCGTTTTACGAGATGCGCTCCCTGCAGTTTGAAAGCCGCTGGACCTATCCGGAGGG